>CAYJEN010000045.1:0-12417 GCA_964369185.1 uncultured Desulfovibrionaceae bacterium | reverse complement strand
AGGTTATTTTTATGCAAGAACAATCTCAAGATTTAAAAGCTTATTCTTTTTGGAATGAGCTAAAAACTTTGCTATTTTTAGCAACACCTATTTTTTTAGGTCAACTCGCCGGTAACTCAATGACCTTTGTTGATACTATGATGTCAGGTCGAGCCGGCGCAATCAACATGTCCGCCGTGGCAGTAGCAAGCTCTATTTGGATGCCTACTATTCTTTTCTCACAAGGTCTGCTTATGACTATTACTCCTTTTATTGCTCAAACAAGAGCAGCAAGGGCTAATTCATCAGAAGAAGCAACAGCGGATTTTATGCGTCAAGGTATGTGGTTAGGCGGAATTATATCAATCTTTGCTATGCTAGTAATATTCATTGCTACTGAAGTTTTACGTAGCTTTGATTTTGACCCTGAAATGATGAACCTTGCTGCGGATTATCTCCTTATTATGGGAATAAGCATTTTCCCATTTATGATGATGATAGCTCAGAGATATTATCTTGAAGGTTTAGGGCATACACGCCCAACGATGTTTGTTGGACTTATAGGTTTAGCTGTTAACATTCCTTTAAACTACGTCTTAATTTTCGGTAAATTGGGTTTCCCTGCGCTTGGTGCACTGGGCTGTGCAATTGCAAGTGTTATCTGTGTACTAGTTATGTGTGTTTCAATGTCTCGCTTTGTAAAAACTGTATATTCCAAAGCCTTTAAATTTGTGAAAGTTGATTGGAGCACACTTAAAAAAATATTTGTAATATCTCTTCCTAATGCAACTGCTATGCTTATGGAAGTATCTTTATTCGCAATAGTTTCACTCCTCATTGCACCGCTAGGACGTGAAATTGTATCAGGGCATCAAATAGCTCTTAATGTAAGCTCTATGGCATTTATGATGCCGCTTGCTCTTGGTATTGCCGCTTCAATTCGTTCAGGCTATGCTTATGGTGCACAAGATCTTACCCAGTCAAAGCTTGTTCGTAGTGCAACACTCACTTTAAGCTTATTTGTAGGTATATTTAACTGTACGCTTATTTATCTTTTTAGAGAAAATATTGCTTCAATTTATTCAAGCGAAGCTCATGTAATTCAGCTTGCAGCCGGATTTATGATATTTACTGCTATCTATCAAGTGGTAGATAGTATTCAAATCGTAAGTGTAGGACTTCTTAGAGGGTATAATGATACCAAAGCAATCTTTGTTCTATCTTGCTTAGCGTATTGGATTATAGCTTTCCCTATTGGTTATTGCCTTGCATTTTATGGACTTTTCGGGATTGAGTCTCTTGGAGCTACAGGATTTTGGATTGGTATGGTAGTAGGTTTGAGCGTGGGTAGTGTTTTCTTTACATATCGTGTTTTTTCTCTGGAAAGATTACCGGCAGAAAAATTATATAAAAAATTAATTCGATAACATTTGAAATGAAGGGGATTGCAAAAAGCTTTCCCCTTCAATAGTTTAAAAGAAATACATATTTTTAATGACAAAATTTGCCCTTTTAAAAATCTTGACAATTACAGGAAATGAGTTTACAAGGAACGATAAAACATTTTTTTGGATACATACAAGTATACTTTAACACCATGAGGACACTATGGCAAGAATAACCGTAGAAGACTGTCAACAACGCGTAAACAATCGCTTTTTGCTTGTGCAAATGGCTATTAAACGTGTTAAACAATACCGTGATGGATATGAGCCTTTAATTGAAACACGTAATAAAGAAGCAGTAACTGCTCTACGTGAAATTGCGCAAGGAAAAATCTTTCCGGAAGATATGAGCTACTATTCAACACAACATGAAGAAGTTCGTTAATTTTTAACCATACTCTTCATAACCTTTTTCTGTTGTGAAGAGTATATTTATTTAAAACAATTATGAGTGCAAAAAGTTATTATGAGGTTTTAGATCTCGAAAAAACGGCTACTGAAGAAGAGATTAAAAAAGCCTATAGAGCAAAAGCCATGAAATTTCACCCAGACAGAAATCCGGGTGATGCGGCAGCAGAAGAAAAGTTTAAAGAAGCTGCCGAGGCGTACGAAGTTCTTAGAGACCCTGAAAAACGTGCGAATTATGATAAATACGGAACTGCTGACCCATTCGGTCAAGGCGGTTTTGGTGGCTTTAACTCAACAGAAGATATCTTCTCAAACTTTGGGGATATCTTTGGTGACTTGTTTGGCTTTAGTCAACGTGGCGGCAGCAATCGCCCACGTCAAGGCTCTGATTTACGCTATAACCTTACTATGACATTCCGTGAAGCTGCAAAAGGTGTGCAAACATCTTTACATATTCCAAGAACAGCTACTTGTGACGAATGTGATGGAAGCGGAGCCGCACCCGGCTCACAACCTGAAGTATGTTCTCAATGTAGAGGTACAGGACAGCTAAGACAGTCCACAGGTTTCTTCCAAGTAAGTGTTCCTTGTGGAAGATGTCAAGGAACAGGTAAAGTAATTTCTAAACCATGCGCTAAATGCCGTGGCGAAGGAACTGTAGAGGAAGAGCGTACACTAGAAGTTAAAATCCCTGCCGGTGTTTATACCGGCGCGCGTATGCGTTTACGCGGTGAAGGCGATAGCGGAACTAACGGTGGACCAAACGGTGACCTTTATGTGGTCATAACAGTTGAAGATGATAAGGTTTTTGAACGTGACGGTCAAAATCTTATCTATAAAGTAGATGTTTCTTTTGTTCATGCGACATTGGGTGCAAAAGTAAAAGTGCCGACTTTAGATGAAGAAATAGAATTTGAAATTCCGGCAGGAACACAAACGGAAACAGTACTAAGTATTAAAGGAAAAGGGTTGCCATTCCCGAACGAATCACGATACGGCGACTTACTTTTGTATATCCATGTTCAAATCCCGACTGATATATCAAAAGAACAAGAAGATTTGTTGCTCAAATACGAAAAACTTGAAAAGCAACATAATAACAAGATTACCACAAAAGTAAAAAGACTTTTTAAAGGTAAATAAAAAAATAATACGAAGAGCGGGTAAAGATAGACAGTATTTTTACCCGTTTACAATACTTAATAGCTAAATCTTTCTATGTTAATATTTTGGATAAATATTCTGGGTCTCGGTGAGAAGAAGTGGCTATGTATTAGAAGTATTTAAGGAAAATCCATGGCTTTTAGAAAAAGAAACAGAAATTTCTCACGTTCATCATCATCATCCTCATCACACTCAGTAAAAAGACAAGCAGAAGACGCTTTTGCAAAACTCAACAAAACTCCGGAAAATCCATTAGAACCTGCAACAATGGAAACAGTTCCTGCATCAATCCAAGAAGCATATCAACGTGCTGGTTGGGCAGAAATTATGCCGGTGCAAGCGCACGCTATCCCATACCTTCTTGAAGGTAGACATATGATGATTCAATCTCGTACAGGTAGCGGAAAAACAGGTGCATACCTTCTTCCACTTATCGAAAAGATTGATACATCTGTAAAACAAGCACAAGCTTTAGTTCTTGTTCCAACTCGTGAACTTGCAGTTCAAGTTGAAAAAGAAGCAAAAAACCTTTTCGGTAACACACTTTTCACACAAACTCTTTACGGCGGTGTTCCATACGTAAAACAATTGGACGCTCTTAGAAAAGGCGCACAATTAATCATCGGTACACCGGGTAGAATTTTAGATCACCTTGAAAGAGGAACTCTTGATCTTAGTGGTTTGCAAGCTCTAGTTTTTGACGAGGCTGACAGAATGCTCTCAATCGGATTCTATCCTGATATGAAAGCAATTCAAGAATATCTTCCTGAAACTGACTTCCTTGCAACTCTCTTCTCAGCAACTTATCCTTACAAAGTTCTTGAACTTTCAAAACAATTCTTGAAAAATCCTGAATTATTATCTTTATCTCAAGGACAAGTTCACATTGCTGAAATGCAGCACTCTAGCGTTCATTGTAAAAAAATGGAAAAAGATAGAGTTCTTATTAAATTGTTAGAAATTGAAAACCCTAACTCCTCTATTATTTTCTGTAACACAAAAGCTACTGTAGCTTATGTTGCTCAAGTTCTTAAAGGATTTGGTTACAATGCTGACGAACTTTCATCTGAACTTTCACAGTCAAAACGTGAACATGTTTTAATGCGTTTACGTAATGGCGAAACTCGCTTCCTTGTTGCAACTGATGTTGCGGCTCGTGGTATTGATATCCCTATGTTATCACACGTATTTTTATACGAACCACCGGACGATAGAGAAAGCTATATCCACAGAGCAGGTCGTACAGCACGTGCCGGCGCAGCAGGAACAGTTATCTCTTTAGTTGACAGCATGGAAAGAATGGAACTTCAAAGAATTGCAGAATTCTACGAAATCGAACTTAATATCTATGAAGAACCAACTGAAGAAGAAGTTTCACGCGTGGTTTCTCAAAGAGTAGTTGCTCTTTTAGAACAACAAAAAAGAAACTTGAACGGGCTTCAGCAAGAAAGAATTGCTCGTTACATGAGTCTTGCAAAAGAAATTGCTACAACTGAAGAAGGCGAAGATAATACTTTCTTATTTGCTATGCTTCTTGACGAAGTTTATCAAAAAGCTCTTAATCCTAGAGCTGAATATGAAAATCGTAATAGAGGACGTGGCGGACGTGAAAGATATAATCCACCTTCAAAACGTGAACTTTCACAAAAAACTATTGGTCGTGAAGACACTCTAGATTCTCTTCGTGCTGACTTTGACTCTGAAATGAGAGCAAAATACGGCAATCAAAGAGGAGACAGAAATGCTTCTTGGCGTCATAAAAACTCAGGCGAAGAATCTTCACGTGGAAACGGTAGAGGCTTTGGACGCAGAGATGGTGGCTTCGGAAGAAACAACGAAAGAGGCGAAGGCTTCGGACGTAATAAAGAAAGAAGCGAACGTATAGGATTCAAAAACTCTCATCCTAATGATGATGATGTTTTCCAAAATTCTAATGACAGACAAGAAAATCGCTCTTCTTTCAACCGTGGCGAAAACTCTTCACGTGATGACTTCGGTCATGGCGAAAAAAGAGAAGGCGGCTTCAGAAGAGATAGAGACGGTGGCGAACGCTCAGGTTTCGGACGCAGAGACAGAGAAGATCGTGGCGGTTTCAGAAGAGATAGAGATGGCGGCGAGCGCTCAGGCTTTGGTCGCAGAGAAAGAGGCGGAGACGGCGACAACGGCGGTTTCAGAAGAGATCGTGACGGTAATCGTGACGGTAACCGCTCATCATTCGGTTCAGGTTTCGGCGGTAGAGACCGCGACAACAATCGTGGTTTCAGAAGAGATGAAGAAAGAGGTTCAGATGCCTTTAACCCTAGAAAATCTTTCCTTCCAAAACGCTCAAACCAAGAAACAGAAGGCTTCAAAGTCTATGATGATGATAACTTCTACTCTCCAATAAAATCAAGAAGAAGATTTTCTGAAAACAGAAATGGTAGTGATTTCTCACCACGTTCAGAAAATGGCGGAAACGCTTTCCCACGCAGAAATGATCGTAACGACAGAAATGATAGAAACGATGAAGGGCAAGAAGGCAGAGCAAGACCAAGAAAACAATTCTTCGGTAAAGATGAATTTGGCGAAAGCTCTACAGACGGCAAAAAATCCTTTAGAAAAGATAAAAAAAAGTTTTCTAAAAAAGGTAGATAATGCAAGCAGAACTAAGTCAAGAACTTCTTGATACAGTTTCAGAAAACGGCATTGCTATGCTCAGAGACCTCGACTTCGTAAAAGAGTTCGAGGTCTTGGAGCTTGGCTTTTTTGATTGGACAATCAAAAAAAATCTTTCTCGAGAACTAATTTCTCTCTATATTGCTCTTTGGAAGTTTGCCTTAAAACGCTCCTTTCCAAATGATCTTGAGACAATCTATCAAACTTTTTTGCAAAAAGAAGATTTTCTAAAATCAAAAGAAAAAGCCGCTATCATTCAATATGCCGACGGCTATTTTCATAAACTCCATGAGCGTGGAATTGATGACTTTACAACAATCGCACATCATATTCTCTCATTTAAAACTTTCGATGAAACAAAAGTTAAAACCTATACTCTTAAACTTGTGCTAATTTTTAGAGCAAATTATACACACTTTTTTGAGCACTTACTCTAGATAGAGGAATCAGATTTAATTTTTGTATTCTATAAACTAAACAATTTGACGGAAATATCCAAATACTATCGTCAAACTCTCAGAGGTTTAATATGCTAAAATATAATGAACTCGTAATTCTTCTTTCACCGCGTGGAAAACGTAAACTTTTCCGTCTTGAAGAAGGAAAAAGACATGAAAGTCAAGATGGATTTCTTCTTTCAGATGATCTTTTAAATGCTGACTTTGGTGATGAAGTTTACACAAACCTAGGCTACCCTTTTAGACTTCAAAAACCACAACTCCATGATTTAATTATGGGTATTAAACGCCAAACTCAGATTATGTATCCTAAAGATATGGCGTATATCCTTATGAAATTATCAGCTGGTGAAGGACGCACAATTTTAGAAGCGGGTTCAGGTTCAGGCGGATTCACAATTGCTCTTTCTTGGACATCCGGTAAAACTGGCGTTATACATAGCTTTGAAGCTCGTGAAGAGTTCCATAAACTTGCAAAAAGAAATGTTGCATGGGCTGGAGTTGGCGAGAACGTTAAATTCCATCATCGTGATATTGCAAACGGTTTTGGTATAGACGATCCAAATATCTTAAACGGTGAAAAAGCTGATGCTCTATTTCTTGATGTAAGAACTCCGCAAGACTATCTCGATCATGCTCTTGAAGCATTGAAACCAGGTGCACCAATTGCATTTTTACTTCCAACCGTTGATCAAGTTTCAACTCTTCTTTTCGCTCTTGAGAAAAAAGATTTTGAAGAAACAGAAGTTTGTGAAGTTTTAGTTCGCCCTTGGAAACCAGTTCCCGATAGATTAAGACCGGCAGACAGAATGGCAGCTCATACAGGATTTTTAGTTTTTACACGTAATCAAAAAAGAACTGCTGTTTGGGATAGCTTCATGAAATTAGGCACTCGTGAAAGAAAGCAAGAAGCCGCAAGACGCGAAAGACTCGGTCTTGATAATAATATTGAAGCTAATTCAGAAGAATTATAATTTGTTTTTTTATAGAATTAGAGTAGCTAAAAAATTAAATGGTGTATAAGTTTATAATTTTTACTTTACATTCTCCATATAATTTTCTAGACTATCTCTAATTCTTTTCTAAATTGAGATTTATACGAGGTAGAGAAATGCGTGCAGCAAAAGTTTTTAAGGAAGCATTGGTTAAAGTTTTAGCGGATAAAAATATATCTTACCCACAAAAAACTACTATTGAACCTCCTAAAGATAAAAAACACGGCGATATAGCAACAAACGTAGCTATGGTTTTGGCAAAAGAACTTGGAAAAAATCCACGAGAAATCGCAACAGATTTTCAAGCATCTTTAGCTACATACTTACCAAATGCTCGTATTGATATTGCAGGCGCCGGTTTCTTAAACTGTACTTTTGAAAATTCTTTTTGGTGGGAAACTCTTACACTTGTAGAAAATCAAAAAGATGCTTTCGGTCAATTAACTCAAGAAAATCCACGCAGTATTCTTGTAGAATATGTTTCTGCAAACCCAACCGGACCTCTTCATATTGGTCATGGTCGTGGTGCTGCTGTTGGCGATAGTCTCTTGCGTATTTTGAACAAAGCCGGTCATAACATTTCATCTGAATATTATATTAATGATGCCGGCAATCAAATGCGTACTCTTGGTCTTTCAATTTGGCTTAGAGCTTTAGAATTAAAAGGAAAAAATCCTACATTCCCAGAAAGTTACTATAAAGGTGACTACATTATCGATATTGCACAAGAAATGCTTGATAAAAACCCTTCACTTACTGATTTGTCTGATGAAGAAGGTACCGATGTTTGTTATGAATACGGTATGAAAGTAATTTCTGATGGTATCAATGAAGATATGAGAGAGTTCAGAGTTCATCACGACCGTTGGTTCTCAGAAAAATCTCTTCTAGAAAATAATGAAGTTCAAGAGTGTTTCGATTTACTTAAAGATAAAGGTCTTGCTTTTGAACAAGAAGACGCTCTTTGGTTCAACACTACTCAATTTGGTGATGATAAAGACCGTGTTCTTATTAAAAGTGATGGCGCTTTAACATATTTTGCTTCAGATATCGCATACCATAATAATAAGTTTAATCGTGGATATGATTACCTTATTGATGTTTGGGGGGCTGACCACCACGGATATATTCCACGTATGAAAGCTGCAATTACTGCTCTTGGAAGAAATCCGGAAGATGATTTCCATGTTGTTTTAATCCAACTGGTAAACCTTTTAAGGAATGGTCAACCTGTTGCAATGTCTACACGTTCAGGTGAGTTTGATACATTAAGCGATGTTGTGAAAGAAGTAGGTGTTGATGCATCTAGATTTATGTTCCTCTCACGTAAAAGTGACAGCCCGCTTGATTTTGATCTTGAACTTGTAAAACAAAGAAATCTTGATAATCCTGTATACTATGTGCAATACGCACATGCTCGTGTATTTGGCTTATTACGCAGAGCAACAGAAGCTAACTTTGCTTTTGAAGCTATGAATGATGAAATTTTATCACATCTTACTACCGCTGAAGATATGGAACTACTCCAAGCGATTGATCAGTTTGAAGATAGCGTTTCACACGCAGCTCGTAACTTAGCTCCGCACACAATTTCATACTATCTTATGGATTTTGCAGGAAAAGTTCACGCGTACTATGCAAAGCATCAAGTTCTTGGTGCTGATAATAAACTTGCAAATGCAAGGTTGTTACTTTTAAAGAATTGTGCTCAAGTAATTAAAAATGGTCTATTTTTACTAGGAGTTGAAGCTCCAGAAAGCATGTAGTGAGGTAGAAAATGCCTATACAGAAGAAATATCCATCTAGAATGAGGGGCTATTCCTCACAAAATGCACAAAACCAAAACTCTTCGTTGGCTGCAAAAAATGACCCACGTCCTAACGTTCGCAAAGGTGGAGCTGTAAAAGCTCAAGAAAAAACTAAATCTTCTTTAGAAGTTAATCCGGATTCTCCTCTTTTAAAAGAACAAGAGGATTCGATTAATCTTGCAGAAAAGCAACAACTTGAAGAACTTAAAAACTTAAGAATTAAGTCTACACCCAAAAAAGAAAATCCACAAAAAAGTGTAGCAAAAGTTCAGCAAAGTGAAGAAGAAAGTTCAGCTGAAAAAGTACAAAATGAAAAGCTCGATGCTCTAAAGCAATCTTTGCAGGAATCTGAAGAAGCAAAAAAATATACACATGTAGTAATTAAAGAAAGTGAAAATAAGCATGTAAAAAATGATGAACGCATTCCTCGTGAAGAGCGTCTTCAAATTGCAAGCCAAAAAAATAATGCCCACAAATCTGCATGGCAATGGACGATAACTCTTCGCCCTGCTTTCGTTTTTTCAGGTATGATTGCTTTATTCATTTCTCTTGCCTTCTTCTTTACTTTCGGGCTTATCGTTGGAAGAGGTTATTCACCTGAAGTTGATAGTGTAGCTCTTACAACTATTACTTCTAGCAATAATGGTGCAAACTCTCAAGCCTCTGAAATTCTTAAACCTGAAGATTTAAAATATCAGACGGCACTAAAAGAACAAGGTAATCCAACAACTCCAACTCAGGTAGTTACCGGTGACTCTTCACAAGCAGCACAGTCAGAAAGTAGTGTTGTGCCATATCCAATAGGCGCAAATAATACATCGCAAACAACTTCTTCAACTTCTCAAACTATTGAACCTCAAGTAAATCCTTTTGAAATTTATGAATACGTTCTACGTGTTGCATCTTTCAAAAATAATAAATCTGCCAATACTCTTAAGGATAGGCTTAGTAAAGATAATATAAGAGCAAGTGTTTCAAAAGCCGGTGCTTGGTATTTTGTGAACGTAAGCTTTAGAGGAACTCAAGATTCTTTTGATCATATGCGTGAAGGATTAAAAAAATATTCGATAAAAGACTCCATACTTATGGAAAAAGATGTACTTCAATTAGATTAATTTTGAAGAAAACTATTTTTTTCTAATAACAAGCTTATTTATAAACGCTTATCATTTTATGGTAAGCGTTTTTTTATATGAATTTTCTTTTCAATTGTATAGAGGAATATCTAAGGTGACATACTAAAAAAATATGCACAGCTTTTTAAAACGGCAGGGGGAAGAGATAAAATCCCTTCCCCCAATAACTTTTACAACATTCAAATATTTGCTATTTGCCTTTTCGGTAATTAGCCGATAAGCTGAGCAGCCATTTGTGGCATTGAGTTAGCTTGAGCAAGCATTGATACTGCAGACTGAGTTAGAATTTGGTTTTTTGTAAACACTGTCATTTCAGTTGCAACGTCAACGTCACGGATACGTGATTCAGCAGCAGTTAAGTTTTCAGCTTGGATTTCAAGGTTAGAAATGGTGTTTTCTAAGCGGTTTTGAAGTGAACCAAGGTGAGCACGGATATTGTCTTTAGAAACAATCGCTGCTTCAATAGCATCAAGAGCAAGCTGTGCATTGAGCTGTGTAGAAACGTTGTGACCTGCAGCATTAGCAGCAGTTGAATCACTACTATTACCAATACCAAGTGCTGATGCGGTAACATTACCGATTTCAATGTAGTAGTAATCTTCTGCACTGTTGTTTGAAGGTCCAAAGTGAACTTTCAATTCACCTGTAGAAGTTGTTCCTGAACCATCGTGTGTTCCTGATAATGTTCCATCAAGAAGGTGAACACCGTTGAAGTTTGTTGCATTAGCGATACGTGTGATTTCTGAAGCCATTTGTTGATATTCAGAATCAATAATAGCACGTTGCACGCTGTCATAAGTACCGGTAGCTGCTTGTTCCGCTAATTCTTTCATACGAATAAGTTTTTCATCGATAACGCCCATCGCACCATCAGCTGTTTGAATAAGAGAGATAGCATCGTTAGCGTTACGTACACCTTGTTGATATGCTTTAACGTCTGCACGCATAAGTTCACTAATTGCTAAACCTGCAGCATCGTCAGCAGCACTATTGATACGCATACCTGATGATAATTTTTCGATTGAACTTGCCAACTCTTTATAGTGATTGTTTAAAAGACGTTGGGTACTATTTGCCATTAAGTTGTTGTTAATTACCATTGACATGATGAATTCCTCCATGAATTTCGATCAATTATTTATTTGAGCACTGCATCCATGCTGTGCTTTACCGTTTGGTTAAACTCCTTATCGACGTTGAGAATTTTATTAATAGGCTTTTTCAAAACTTTTTTTCTAAAATGCTAAATTTTAAATTAAAATAGTGTTAATTCAGGATGTTTTGAATCAATTAAATTTCACTTTAAAGTACTTCTTTTTTAGAAATTTTTCATATTTTCATTTTTTTACTTTCAAATTCTTACTTTTGTATGAAGTTATAAAGGAAAAGAATTTATATTTCAGCTAAAATCTCCCCTCAATACTTTGCTTGACAAGCAAGAAATTTCCTTTATAAGTCAAAGTATCTTTGTAAGTAGAGAAATCTATACAAAAGCGAATGTATTATTATAAGGAGAGCTATATGTCAAAAGTTCTTATTATCGGTGCGGGTGGCGTAAGTAATGTTGTTGTACACAAATGTGCAATGAATGCTGACGTTTTTACTGAAATTCACCTTGCAAGTCGTACCAAATCTCGTTGCGATGCCATCGCTGAAGATGTAAAAAAACGTACCGGACAAACAATCCACACCTATCAAGTAGATGCGGATAATGTTCCTGAATTGGTTGAGCTCATCAAAAAAATCCAACCAGAACTTGTTATGAATATCGCACTTCCATATCAAGATTTACATATTATGGATGCATGCCTTGAAACTAATGTGCACTATCTTGATACAGCAAACTACGAACCGTTAGATACTGCTAAGTTTGAATATAAATGGCAATGGGAATATCAAGAACGCTTTAAAGAAAAAGGTCTTATGGCTCTTCTTGGTTCAGGTTTTGACCCGGGCGTAACAAATGTTTTCGCAGCTTATGTTATGAAGCATTGCTTAGATACTGTTGAAGTTCTCGATATTATTGATGCTAATGCCGGTGATCATGGTCTTCCATTTGCAACAAATTTCAATCCTGAAATCAATCTTCGTGAAGTAACTGCAAAAGGCCGCTACTGGGAAAGAGGTGAATGGCTAGAAACTGATCCTCTCGCTTGGAAAATGAGCTTTGATTTCCCAGAAGGTATTGGACCAAAAAACTGTTACCTTATGTATCATGAAGAATTAGAAAGTTTAGTGCTTAACCTTAAAGGTTTGAAGCGTGCTCGTTTCTGGATGACATTTGGTGATGCTTACCTAAACCACTTAAAAGTTTTTGAAAATATTGGTATCACTTCTATTGAACCTATTGAATACCAAGGGCAAGAAAT
>CAYJEN010000044.1:0-12871 GCA_964369185.1 uncultured Desulfovibrionaceae bacterium | reverse complement strand
GGTAAAACAAGAAAAGTTCAGCTTTATAAGCTACAAACTAGAGCTTATAATTCGTAACCTCACCGCTTGCAGATTTTTTACTTAACCACCTATTTAAATGCGGTGAAATTAAAAGTTTTGTAAGAAATGGGTGGGGGCTTGGGGGAGGGAAAACCTCAACGAGGGAAGAGTTCCCTTTTCAAAAGTTGTGGTTTTCCCTCCCCCAAAAAAATACATAATGAAGCAGTATTTGACGTTTGATATTTTCTATTGTATAAGAGATGACTATTTTTACTAATTAGAGGTTTGTATGGAACAAGTACAAGATAAACCACAAGACTTTCTTCGTGAGCGTGTAGCGCAAGATAAGGCGCAAGGGAAATTTGATTCTAGAGTACACACTCGTTTCCCACCGGAACCAAATGGATATTTGCATATAGGACATGCAAAATCTATTTGTTTAAACTTTGGGATAGCTCAGGAGTTTGAAGGTCAGTGCAATATGCGTTTTGACGATACAAATCCTGTGAAAGAAGATGTTGAATACGTAGATTCGATCATGGAAGATGTAAAATGGCTCGGCTTTGATTGGAGTGGAGAACCTCGTTTTGCGTCTGACTATTTTGAAACTCTTTATAACCATGCTGTTACACTGATTAAAAATGGCAAAGCTTATATTGATGAACAAAGTGCAGAAGAAATTCGCTTGACTCGAGGTACTTTAAAAGAACCGGGTAAAGAAAGCCCGTTCAGAAATCGACCTATTGAAGAATCATTAGATCTTTTTGAACGTATGCGTAAAGGCGAATTTGCTGACGGAACTTATGTTCTTCGTGCCAAAATTGATATGGCGTCACCTAATGTTATCATGCGTGACCCTACAATTTATCGTATTCGTCATGCTCATCACCATAAAACAGGTGATGCGTGGTGCGTGTACCCTATGTATGATTTCACACACTGCCTTTCAGATTCCATTGAAGGTATTACACACTCAATTTGTACTCTTGAATTTGAAAATAACAGAGAACTTTATGACTGGGTTTTGAATGCTTTAGATGTGTATCACCCACAACAAATTGAATTTGCACGCTTACAATTATCATATACAGTTTTATCAAAGCGTAAACTTATCCAACTCGTGCAAGAAAAACACGTAAACGGTTGGGATGATCCACGTATGCCAACTATCTGCGGTTTCCGTAGAAGAGGTTATACTCCTGAATCAATACGTAATTTCTGTTCAAGAATTGGCGTAGCTCGTGTTTCTGATTCTGTTGTAGATTTTTCAATGCTTGAATTCTGCGTTCGTGAACACTTGAATGAGATTACACCTCGTTTGATGGCTGTGCTTAATCCTATTAAGGTTACAATCACAAACTACCCGGAAGGACAAGTAGAATATTTTGATGCTCCTCTTCATCCGGAAAATGCTGACTATGGCTCACGTCAAGTGCCATTCTCTCGTACTCTCTACATTGAACAAGATGACTTCCGTGAAGAAGCACCGAGAAAATATCACAGACTTGCACCGAATCAAGAAGTTCGTTTGCGCTATGCTTACTATATCACTTGTACAGATATCGTAAAAGATGAAAGCGGTAATATTACTGAAATCCTATGTACTTATGATCCTGAAACTCGTGGTGGAACAAGTGCTGATGGTAGAAAGGTAAAGGGTACAATTCACTGGGTATCAGCGAATGAAGCGAAAGAAATTAATGTAAATCTCTATGAGCAACTTTTCAGCGTTGAAAATCCGAACTCTCTCCCAGAAGGGCAAGACTTCCTTGATGTTCTCAATCCTGATTCTGTAAAACAAGTTACTGCTTATGCAGAACCGCATCTTCTTAGCTACTCACCTTATGAAAAAGTACAGTTTGAAAGACTTGCTTACTTCTGCGTAGATAAAGAAAGCACAACTGATAAACCAACCTTTAACCGTATTGTAACCCTCAAAGATTCTTGGGCTAAAATCGAAAAAAAAGGTTAATATAATAAGTTCTAGTTTATGTGCTAATTTATTAGATAAATAATCATACTCCCTTTAGATATGTATCTGCATGTCTAAGGGGAGTTTTTATTTTAAGGCAGTTTCTTTTTATATTGTTTAATTTTAGAAAATATATTATATTTGATTAACTATTTTTGTAAAAATACTACGCTTTGTATTTATTTGATTAATTTTATTATGATAGCATAAAGAAAAGGCGATATGAAGAATCACCCCTTTAAATGGTATGCCTTAGGATTGGGATATTTTTTAGGACTTTGCGCAAATGTATATATCTGGCAGAGTATCTTCTTGTTGTGCCTAATATGCTTAGTTTCAAAAATTAAGGATATAAGTTTCTATTGCTTTGTGATATTGTGCTTTATTCTTGGATTTTTGTATGGAGAAAAGAAAGAAGTTCCCAATTTGCCAAACTGGTTTGTAGAAAATCAAAAAGAAGAGTATAGCGCATTCGTCGAAAAAGCGCAGTCTTTACCCGATAAAAGATGGCGATTAATCGTGTCAGACATCAAAAAAAAGGGCGAAAACGAAAGTTTAGAAGGTGATGGAGTAATTTATCTTTACTACGATAAAGCAGAAAACGATGATGCTCCTATCGAAGGAATGAGAATTCACTTTAATGAAAAAATTACTATCATTAATTTCGGAGAAAATAAGGAAATTCTAGCATCACATCAATACTGGTTTGATAAAAATATTTTTTATTCAGGCTATGTTACAATGAATAAGCCGAATCTTACATGGTCAGGAGAGGGGAGTTTTCTATCTAGAGTAAGAGAAAATATTTATAAAAAATTTGTTGATATTTGCAGAGATGAAAAGGGTGAAATATCTCAAGCTCATGCATTTGCAATTGCTCTTATTTTTGGTGAAAGATTTTATTTCGATACAAGAACAGTAAATCTTTTTACAAGTGCTTCTTTGGTGCATTCAATAGCTTTATCGGGAATGCATTTAGCTTTTGCTGTGATGTGTGCTTATGTTTTAGGGAAGGTTTTTGTCTATATTTATCCGAATATATTGTATAAATTCCCTTTTAAATTTTTAGTAACAAGTATAAGTATGCCACTTGCTCTTTTATATTTTTGGATAGGAAATACACCTATTTCTTTGATGAGAGCCGGAATAATGCTCTTTATTATTTGGCTTGCAATGTTGAAATATAAAAAATTTTCTTTACTAGATATACTAATGCTTGCTGCAACATTGATTTTAATTTTTATTCCGTCAGCATGGCGGGATTTAGGATTTCAACTTTCTGTGTTATCAGTTGCATCAATTGCTTTTATTAATCCTTATCTAACAGAATATTATAATAAATTCTTAAACTATAAAGATTCAAAAATTAAGAGTTTTTGCAAGAAAATTATTTTTTCTATTTTCTCATTACTCTCAATAAGTTTTGGAATACAAGTTTTTCTTTATCCTTTGCAGTCATATACTTTTGGTCTTATTAGTCCTTATTTCTTTATGAATGCTCTATGGTTGCCACTTTTGCAGTTAGTTGTAATGCCATTGAATTTTCTTGCTTTATTTTCAATGCCATTTGTGGAAAGCTCTAAATTTTTCTTAGATCAATCAACATATATAATCCAAAAATTTACAACTTTTTTGTTTTATTTAGATGAAAATTCCTTGCTTGATATGCTGCAAGCTTACCGTTTTGATTTATGGCAAGGGATAGGATATCTTTTATGTCTTTTGACTTTTTTATATAGGAAAGTTTTACCTCTAAAAAAGAGCATTTTATTTTTATCTTTTGCCCTATTACTTAGCCCTGTTCTTATAAATTTTATTGATAACAGCATAGCAAAACTTGAAGATAGACTTGTAATTAGAATGATTAATGTAGGGCAAGGTCAAAGTATACTGCTTGAATACAATGGTAAACGCTCGCTCATTGATGCCGGAGGTGTTTATGGTTACCGGTTTGATACCGGACGTGATACAATCGCAAAAATATTAACATATCAAAATAATAAAAATCTAGATTACGCTATAGTAACTCACTTTGACTTAGACCATGCAAAAGGATTTTTTCATATAGTAGAGCATTTTGATATAGAAAATTTTCTCTATTCACCTAAATCTACAGAAAAAGATCTAGCAAAATATCTTTTGGAAGAGGTAAGCAAAAATAAAATTAGTAAGCTAGAAGTTAAAGTTCACGATAAGATACATCTTGCAGACTATTTATATTTAGAAGTTCTCTCTCCGACAAATAAAAAAATATCTGCTGAAGATACAGAAGAACTTTCATCAAATAATCTTTCTATCGTTTTACGTGTAGTCTATAAGGGAAGGGGAGTAGCTCTTTTATGTGGAGATATTGAAAAAGAAGGAATTGATTATATTTTAGCTGATAATACTGATATTTCAGCAGATATTTTAGTTTTGCCACATCATGCTTCACAAGATGCTTATAATGAGAAATTTTATGAAAGAGTTAATCCTCAACACGCTCTTATTTCCAGTGGTAGATACAATAGATATAAATTTCCTCACGATAAAGTAACAGAGTATTTTTTAAGGAGAAATATTCCTATCTTAAATACAGCTACCACTAAAGATATCACCTTTATATTTAATAAATTTAATATGTTAAATCAAAGATATTTAGAGAAATAATCTTGAATTTATAAAAATTAAATCTATTTGGTATGATACTTGCTATATAAGGCATGAAAGGAATATTTTTCCTAAGGAGTTGCCTTATGATGAGTTCATTATATATTGGTACTACAGGTATGAAAGTTCACGATAGCGGACTTGGCGTAACTGCTAATAACATGGCCAATGTTAATACTATCGCATTTAAACAACAAGATTGGCTTTTTCAAGATATTTTTTATGAAAATCTTGCAATGGGGCAATCATCTGATACTTTAACAAACCAATTAGGTATGGGTGCGATGTTGATGTCAACTCGTACACTTTTCACACAAGGTTCGTATGAAGCAACAGGAAACTTTACCGACTTATCAATTCAAGGTGATGGTTTCTTCAGTGTTGTTAGTGAAGAAGGCGATGAATATCTCACTCGTTCAGGCGATTTTATTTTCGATAACGAAGGTTACTTAATTGATCCAACAGGTGCACGTCTTCAAGGCTATGCAATTGATCCTGAAACAGGTGCAGAAGCAGGTTTAGGTGATATCAAACTTGATATTGTGAATGATGCACCTCTTTCTAAATTTGTAACAACAAGTACAATGGCTGGTCAATTCAATTTTTCTATGACAGAAAGCTCAGTTGACACCTATGAAACAATAACAGTGCCGGCTCCAACTCCTACCGACCCTGATGCAGTAAAAGAACAGCAAGTAATTTCAAATCCTTTCTTTTCACTTCTTAATACATATAATGCAGAGCAAGACCCACCTCTTCCTGATGTGCCTTATACTCAACCTATGACTTATTATGATAATGAAGGAAATGAACAAGAAATTACTCTTCATTTTGATATTGCTACAAATGAAAACGGTCAAAAAATAGTTGAATTTATAGCTACAATGCCTTCTGAAATGGATGCTAGAAATGTAAATCCACCTTCAAAAGCAGGTTTATTGATGTCAGGCACAATGACATTTTCATCATCCGGTCAACTCACAAACATGTCAGCATTTACTCCAACAGCGGGAAGTGATCTTTCTGATTTATCAAACTGGACTCCGGCAGCTTTAAATGAAGAAGGTTTACCTATTCTTTCAATAAATTCTGTGGATACCGGTTTGCAAGAAATCGCATTGAATTTTGGTGCAAAAGCTGAAAATGGTTGGTCTAATCCAAATGTAACAGCAGCTGATATTAGCAATGGTTCACATTTGCTTCCATCTTTAGGTGTTCCTGCTGAATTAGAAGCTTTTGCAGCTACAGCATATGCAGGTTCAACTTCAAGTTTATCTAATTATGATCAAGATGGTTTACCTGAAGGCACTCTTGTAAATATTCAGTTTAGTGCAGATGGAAATATTCAAGGACAATTTAGTAACGGTACAAGTGAAAACTTATATAGAATTCCACTTTACAGAGTTACAAGTGAAGATGGCTTAAGACGTGAAGGAAATAATCACTATACTGTGACCGATGCAAGCGGACTTTTAGAAGAAGGCATTGCAGGAACAGAAAACTATGGCACTATTCGTGGTTCAAGTATTGAAACTTCAAACGTTGATATGGCTGCTGAAATGGTTGATCTTATTATTCTTCAACGTGGTTTCCAAACAAACTCAAAAGTAGTAACAACTTCTGATGAAATGCTACAAAAAGCTTTAGAAATCAAAAGAACATAAAACATAAATAGCTCGATATAGATTTTCTCAATAGTTATAAAAAAGAGGAAACCGCATCACAAAAATGCAGTTTCCTCTTTTCGAGTTAATTATAAATGTAATTTATATTACTTAATAATTTCCATTCCCATATATGGTTGAAGAACTTTTGGAACTCTAATATGGTCTTCTTCTTGATAATTTTCAAGAACTGCAACAAGTGCACGACCTGTAGGAAGGCCTGAACCGTTGAGAGTATGAACAAACTCAGCTTTTCCGCCCTTCGGTTTGAATTTAATATTTGCACGGCGAGCTTGGAAATCTATGCAGTTTGAGCAAGAAGAAATTTCACGGTATGTGTTTTGTCCCGGTACCCAAACTTCAATATCATAAGTTTTTGCTGATGAAAAGCCCATGTCACCAGTACAAAGAGTAATTGTTCTGTAAGGAAGTTCAAGGCGTTCAAGAAGAGTTTCAGCGTAACGGCGCATAGTTTCAAGTTGTTCAAAAGATTTTTCAGGGTGCGCAAAGTGTACCATCTCAACTTTTGTGAATTGATGCTGACGAATAAGCCCACGAGTGTCTTTACCGGCAGAACCTGCTTCTGAACGGAAACAAGGAGTTGCCGCAGTAAATTTTAGTGGAAGAAGACTTTCATCAATCACTTCATTTGCGTAGACGTTTGTAAGAGGAACTTCTGCTGTAGGAATAAGGAAGTAGTCCCACTCATTAATTTTGAAGAGGTCTTCTTCAAATTTAGGAAGCTGCCCTGTTCCTTGCATGGTAGCACGATTTACCATAAGAGGAGGTAAAATTTCTGTATGGCCAAATTCAGAAGTTTGCACATCTAAAAAGAAGTTCATAAGTGCACGTTCAAGTTTTGCTGCCCAACCGCGGGATAAACAAAAACGTGAACCCGCAAGTTTTGCACCACATTCAAAATCTAATCCATTGTAAATAGCACCGAGATCCCAGTGTTCTTTTGGAGTAAATGAGAAAGTAGGAATTTCGCCCCACTTACGTACTTCAACGTTATCATTTTCATCAGCACCTAAAGGAACGGATTCATCAGGAATATTTGGTACGGTAAGAAGCCATTGTTCAACCTCAGATTTTACCTCTTCGGTTTGAACATCAAGACCCTTAATTTTATCAGATAATATTGAGAGTTCTGCAATTAATTCAGAACAGTCTTCATTATTTTTTTTCATTTTAGCAACGGTCGTTGAAGCAGCATTACGTTCAGCTTTAAGTGTTTCTACTTCGCTTAGAAGAGCACGTCTTTTTTGGTCGAGTGTAAGAAATTCATCAATTTTAATAGAAGAGTTTCTTTTTTCTAATGCGTTGGCTACAATTTCAGGTTGTTTTTGAACTAGTTTTAAATCGAGCATGTTTGATTTCCTATATTTACAATAGATTTTTATTCGTCTGAATCACTTGAGTTCTCAGTGTTGCTAGTGTCATCAATAGCTGATGAATCAGTGAGTTTTGAGTATTTCATAAACTTTTCACGTACTTGCCATTCACGGAAACCAACAGTAACATCACCTTCAGGTGAAACTAATGTAGGGAATGAACCGCGAGGATTGAAGGAACGCACTTGAGCCATTAGATTTTTACGAGCTTGCCCTTCAAAGTTATCTAATAGTACAGTTTCAAAAGGAATTTCATTTTTTTCTAAAAAGTTTTCTAGTCTTACACAGTGTACGCAGTGTGTTAATGTGTAAAAAGTGCAATTTTTTGCGCCAATAGGAGACATTCCAAAATTGTATTCTTCTTCAAATTCTTCTGGTACAGTAACATTTTCAACAATTTCCATAGTTTGATTCTTCCCATTTGTAGAATTTTTATCCGCTTGCTCTTTCTTTGAACCAAAGAAAAAATAAGCCCCAATTACAATTACTGCTAAAACAACTAAAGACAACATAATAGGCTCAGACATACTTTCTCCTAAAATTCTTTTTAACTATAAACCCTTGTTTGTTTAATAGCTTCTTGTACAAACATAGAAGTATCTTGATTTAATTTATTAATCAAGTCACTCTCTTGTGCATTCGGACATGCGTAAGCATATTGCTTGCGTTTTAATGAATGTACAAAATCTGTTTCACTTTGAATAGTATTTCCCCAACATGCACGGATATTATGATTTTTTACAGCATCCGCTAAGAGAGCATTTCCACTTGAATAGAATGGATTTACATTAAATTCAAAGTAAGTGTTTTTCTCCTGAGCATATTCTAATAGATTTTTGTCAATTAGTCCAGCGCTACAAAGGATGTCAACATTGGCACTTAATGCAGAGAAATTAGTGCCTTCAGCAACAAGATCATTTATGTTTTCACCATGAACGCATATGTAATCGAAACCTTTTTCTCTTAATCTTTCTGTATAGTCAGGTATAAGCTGAGGTGGAACGTGCATAATTTTAAATCCGAGTAACACTTCAATATCATACATTAAAGCTAGTTCGTGTAAAAGTTTTTTCTTTTCTTTTACATCTTGAGCTGTAAGAGATAAATCGCTTGATAGAAAACCTGCATGCTTTACATGAGCAAGTGATGCGCAAAAGAGAGCTTTTTCAAGAGGAAATTTATCAATTTCAATATGTAGTTCTGTCATAAGTAGTATTTTCCGATGTGAGAGTTGAGCTATTGTAAGGTTATTCGAGTAATTTCAGAATCTACAAAAAGTCTGAATGCGCCACCGCCCCAAAGTCCTGTTCCGTTTGAAACATAAAGCTGCATATCACCCACTTGATAAAGTCCAGATACATAACCATCATTTGCCTCTTCAATCATACTAGATATCAGTATCGCTTGCCCGCCGTGTGTATGCCCTGAAAGTTGTAAATCGTATCCAAAAGTAGCATTATGTTTTGAGATTTTAGGTTGATGACACAAAAGAATTTTAATGGCATCTTCAGGTACACCTTGTAATGCAAGTTCGTTATTAGGTTCCATTCCATCAGGTTGACGCCCTCTAGCCGGATCGCCAATACCAATGATTGAAAGAGGGGAGCCATTGATATCAAGATTTACATTTTCATTTATAAGTAAATTTAAGCCCATACCTTCAAAATGTTCTTTCCATTCTAATGGTTTTTCATAATATTCATGATTACCAAAGATAAAATAAGTTCCATATTTTGCCTTTAAATCTTTTAGAGACATTACTTCATCGCCAATTTCTGAAACGTATTCATCTATCATATCACCGGTAACAGCAATAATATCGGGATTGAGAGCATTTGTTTTTGCAACAACTTTTTCAAGCCATACATGATCGAAGGCTGAACCGATGTGTAAATCTGTCAATTGTACAATTTCTAAGCCCTTTAGATTTTCAGGAAGGTTTGGAATAGTAATCGTGATATCTTTTACAGATGGTACTTTTAAAGCTGAGTATGTGCCATATCCGCTTATAGCAAACGAAAGAAATAAGACTAGAAGTATAGTTTTTTTTGATGCAAGAATATGCAAAAGCGCAATATTATTTCCTGATATTTTGGAAAATAGATAGAGAAGTAGAAGAATTATATCTCTCAATATCAAGACTGCCGCAAAAAATACTATAATCAAAAAGAAAAAGTTAAGAATACGGATTGGAGTAAGAGAAAGCTCAATCCCTATTCTTGGAAGTAAGCGCCCAATAACAAGCGATTCTGACATTACAAGAATGCCAAGAAAAGAAAATACTTTTGCAAGAATTGATATGTTTAGCGGATAAATGCATCGAGCAAAAATATAAATAGCAAAGCTTATTGTAACAACAAGCACAGTCATTAAAAATGTTCCCATTATAGAATTAAACCCTTTAATTTTTTTATCTATATAAAGATAAATTTTCACAATGACAAGTAGAATTTTAGAAAAAAAAGAGAGTATCTCTCAATACTCTCTTTTTTTTAGATTTATTTTCTTCGTTTTACTGAACCATATTGCATTAGGGTTCTGCTTCTTCTATGTTTAGGTTTACTGTAATCAGAAGATGTAGGATTTAGATGATTTTCATGGAAGGCACGTAATCTTCTTTGCAAGCGAAGAATACGGTGAATAATCTCGCTAAGCCCAAAGTAAAGAGATGAAAGTAACACCCCTAAACCAAGTGATAGTAAACCCATAAGAATAAACATCTGGTTGAGTTCATTATCATCAGTATCAGTATTCCAGAAGAAGTAGATACAAAGCAAAGTTCCGCCTAGCCAGAAGATATGACCACAACCCTTTAAAAAGCTTTCAAGAGGAAGTCTTGTATAAGGATTGATTTCTGTATATCCAGTCCATTCTTCGCTTCCGCATTCAGGGCAACGAGTAAGGTAGTTTGCAAAAACGTACTTACAGCTTGCGCACTGCAGCTTTTCAGCTTGTTCAGCAACTTCCTGTACAAATCTTTTTTCTCTAGGGAGTCTTGTAATTTTTCTCATATATTCCCCTATACATCAGCAAATGATAAATGACTATGGGTTGCAATTTCCGGTCTTCTTCTTTGAACTAAGAAAAGAATTGCAAGAATTACTACACCGGCCGCATAACCAACATAACGATATTCATGCGGTAGGAAGAAGCCTGTGATAATAGCCGGATACATAAGAAGAACTGTTGCAAGAGCAAGTACAAGTGCTTCTATTAATGTATTTGAACGGATAAACCAACCTTGTGTAAGTGATGCAAAAGCCATACTTCCAAGACAAGTCATAGCAAATATGAAGAGCGCTTCCGGTACACTTGTAATTCCCCATAGAATCATATCATGGTTAAAGAAGAACATAAGCGGAAGAATTGCTGTTCTGATATCGTATAAGAAACCTTGTATACCTGTTTTGATTGGGTCAGATTCTGCAATCGCCGCCGCCGCATAAGCCGCAAGACCAACAGGCGGAGTATCATCAGCTAAAATACCAAAGTAGAAACAGTAAAGGTGAGCCGCAATAAGCGGAACTTGAACTGCCACTCCATGAATTTCAACATTTGATGCAAATTGTACAAGAATAGGTGCAGTAAGCGATGCCATAATAATATAGTTCGCTGTCGTTGGTAAGCCCATACCAAGAAGAAGACTTGCAATAGCTGTTATTAATAGTAATAACATCAAGTTTCCGCCGGACATAATCTCAACAAAGTAAGTAATCTGCTGACCAAGTCCCAAAGATACACAACCCACAATAATACCAGCAGATGCTGTAGCCATTGCCACACCAGCCATATTAGTTCCACCGCCGGCAAGCGCATTGATAACAAGTTTTATACCATCTTTTACAGCTTGCCATAAAGACTCTTTCTTAAGATGAGCTATAATTACCGGTTGTGCAACCATGATAAAGGCAAGCACCATAATAGCACGGAAAACTGAAAGCTCCGCAGAGTGCTGAAGAATTACCAATTCATATAAAAGCATAGCAATTGGAATTAAGAAGTGAATACCACTAAGTAATACTTTTACAAAATCAGGTAGTTCATTTCTTGAAAGTCCTTTTAACCCAAGTTTACATGCTTCTACGTGGGTAATCCATAATAGAGCCACATAAGCTGAGAAAGCCGGAACAGCCGCCGCTTTTGCAACATCAATATAAGGAATGTTCACATATTCAGCAATAATAAATGCCGCTGCACCCATAACAGGAGGAGCGAGCTGACCATTTGTCGATGCAGCAACTTCAACAGCCGCCGCTTTATTTGCCGGATATCCAACTTTTTTCATAAGCGGAATAGTAAATGTTCCTGTTGTAACAACGTTTGCAATACTTGAACCTGATACTACACCGGTTAAAGCTGAACCAAGAACTGCCGCTTTTGCCGCACCACCACGGAAAGTTCCTAGTCCACTAACAGCAAGCTGAATGAAATAGTTACCGCCACCTGCACGCTCAAGCATAGTACCAAAGAGCACGAATAAGAATACAACGGTAGCAGATACGTTAAGAGGTACACCATAAATGCCCTCAGTATCCATTGTCATCTGAGATATAAAACGAGTAAGACTTACGCCCTTAAATGCAATGGCATCAGGTAGATAAGGGCCGGCAAACACATAAATAATAAAACATGTTGCGATAATAGGAAGTGCCGGTCCTATAACTCTTCGTGTAGCTTCCAAAAGAAGTATAACAAGTGTTATACCAAAAACAATATCACGAGTTATCGGTACACCTGCCCTTGACGACAGCCCTACATAATCAAAAACAATATAAAGAGCTGCAAAAGATGCTAAAATTCCTAAAATATAGTCAAGAATTGTCACCCTATTCATAGCAAGGAGAATGCGTAAATCCCAAGCCGGCGACTTTGAATTCTTTAGCATTGGTATATTAAGATAAACAAGTAAAATTGCAAAAGCTAAATGGATTGCTCGAACATATAAAGAGTCAAGTAAAAAAAGACTTACCGAAGCAAGCTGAAATAATGACCATGATAATGCTATCACGGCAGTTAAGGTATGTGTTATACCAATGGAATCACCACGTAAACCATGTTCGGTATCGTTTATTTTTCCTTTGTAATCTTTCATTACCACCTTACCAATTTTAGTTAGAGTTTGTTTTCTTTATTTTCTTTTTTTTGCCTTCGGCGACCAAAGGGAATGATTCCCTTTGGAAACCCCATTTCTT
>CAYJEN010000043.1:0-13020 GCA_964369185.1 uncultured Desulfovibrionaceae bacterium | reverse complement strand
TGCGTGAAATCTGTATTGTATCTCAACTTTCAATCAGACCTTACGCAGAAAAACCGACTGACTTGGCTGACTGTGCTGAAAATCTTGCAATCGTAGTAGAAAGAGCAAAAGGCGAAAAATGCGAACGTTGCTGGATTTACACAGAAGAAGCAGGAAAAGACGCTGACTATCCTACACTTTGTCCTAGATGTGCAAGCGTAATGCGTGCCTTGGAGGCAAATGCCTAGTCAAGTTATGCAAGAGAAAAAAGTAGATAAACGCTATAAAATCATTGGCATAACTGCGTTAATCTGCTTTCTTCTTGATCAACTAACTAAATTCATTATCATTTATACTCTCCCACTTTACGAGAGTATAAATGTTATTCCGAATTTCTTCAATATTGTTCATGTGCAAAACAGAGGGGCAGCTTTCGGTTTTTTGAACAATCCTGATATTAATTGGCAATTTTGGCTTTTTGGTGTAGCAACGATTTTTGCTCTTTGGCTTATTTATACGCTAACAAAATCGTCACCTTACAACAAAATTCTCTTTATATGCTTTGGGCTTATAGTTGGGGGTGCTTTAGGAAACTTCCTTGATAGAATCCTCTTCCAAGCAGTTACAGACTTCTTAGATTTCTTTATTGGAACATGGCATTGGCCGGCTTTCAATATTGCAGATATTGGAATTACTGTTGGTGCGATAGGCGCAGCACTCTATCTTTATAAGGTAGAAGAAAACTCAAAAAAATAAATCATACTTAAAGTTATACTTGTGTATGAAGGAAAAATATGCATATTTTACAGCTTGAACTCTGGCAAATACTTGTACTTTTTTCACCAATGCTTATAATTTTTTGGTCATTATTCGATATAAGCAAACGTACATTTCAAAACCCGAATGAAAAATTTTATTGGATAGTTTTTTGCTCATTAGTTCCGGTTATCGGCACACTTATTTATATATTTTTTGGAATTAAACGCGCAAAAAAATTATAAACTACTCCATATTTCCATAGGAGATAACTAAATGAATTCATTATTAAAAAAATCTAGTCTAGTACTTTTAAGTGTTACATTTTTATCAGGTTGCGTTGCGGCTAACCAAGATGTTCAAAAGTTACAACAACAAGTACAATCTCAACAGCAAACAATCCAAAGCTTAAATTCACAGCTTTCAGGTGTTCAACCGGCGCAAGCAGATACATGGCTACAAATCCAAACATTGCGTCAAGAAATGGCTTCAATGCGAGGATCACTCGATAATATAGAACTCGCACTTCGCCCACTTGGTGGTTCACAAGCTCTTGCTGAAAAATTAGCTCAACAAGATAGAGCACTTAGATTAGTTGAATCTCAACTCGGTCTAAAACTCCAACTTGACGAACCGGCACTAGAACACATTCCAACAACTTTACCTGACAGCGTACTTGTTCCAACTCAAGTTGGTTCAAGCCAAGTTACTCCGCCGCCTGTGAACCCAAAACCAACTCCGGTTACAGTAACTCCAACATCTACCGATACAGCTCAAGCTCTTTACGATAATGGCATGAAAGCTTTCAACGATAGACGCTACGATAACGCAGTAAATGCATTTACTGACTTCATCAGCACTTATCCTCAAAACTCTTTGATTTCAAATGCTTACTACTGGCAAGGCGAATCATACTATCAATTACAAAACTACGGCTCATCTGCTTTAGCGTATGAAAACGTAATCTCACAATATCCGAACAGTAACAGAGCTCCATCTGCATATCTCAAACAAGGTATGTGTTTTATTGAATTAAATAAAAAAGATGCAGCAAGAGAACGTTTAAATCAATTAATAAAAACATATCCTAAAGCTCCGGAAGCAACACGCGCAAAACAGCTTCTATCTAGCTTATAGTTTTCATAAAACTAAACTACTAAGGAATTAATTATGAGTAAAAAAAGCATAAATGTACTATTATCTTTTGATCAAACTACTTCTCACGGTCCATGGGTTTGTAGACTGGCAAAACAGTTTGATATAGAATTTAATATAACTAAAGCAAATATTTCAACTAAACGTGAAGGTTCACTTGTGTTGGAATTAAGCGGCACAAAAGAAAATTGCGATAAAGCAATAAACTACCTTCAAGAGAATAACATTATCGTTACTCCTGTAGCTCAAAGAATTTGGCATAATGAAGAAAAATGTATAGATTGTGGACTTTGTACAGCTCTTTGTCCTCCAAATGCTCTTCATATGGATGCTGGTAATCATCTCAACTTTGATAAAGAAAAATGCGTTGTTTGCCTTAACTGTACAAAAATATGTCCTGTTCATGCACTTCAAAGCGATGTTGGCGAAAATTCATTTTTATAGAGAGATAAATTGAAAGCATTTCAACCAAATATACCTTTAGTATTGGCATCAAATTCACCTCGTAGGCAACAGTTTTTACAAGATTTAGGTCTTCCTTTTTCTGTACTGTTGCCTTCGGGCTTTAAAGAAGATTTAGACTATAATCTAACTCCTGAAGAAAATGCAAAGGCACTTGCAAAAGGAAAAGCATACGCAACTTTGAATGAACATAACTGCCTTGATTCTTTAGTTATTGCTTCAGATACTATTGTTGTTTTAAATAATAATCTACCATCTTCTGAAATTTTTGGCAAACCTAAGAATACTCAAGAAGCATTTTCAATGTTAAAAAGATTGGTAGCTAATAAACACACCGTAATTACAGCAGTTTCTATGATTTTACCAGATAAAACTGAAATACTTTTTGCAGATTCAAGCGATGTTTACTTTCATGACTGGAGCGATTCTATTCTCATGTCCTATGCTGAAACAGGTGAGGGTCTTGATAAAGCAGGAGCTTATGCAATTCAAGGAATAGGTACTTTTTTAGTTGATCGAGTTGAGGGTGCATACTCTACAATTGTTGGTTTTCCGGTGCATAAATTTGTGCAAAAACTTTTAGATTACAAAATTGTAAACCCATAAATAATATAAATATAAATAATAAGTTAGATATTATTAAGAATTTATTCACAAATTTTTTATAAGAAAAAAAACTTGATTTTTCACAAGAATGAACATACATTGATTTTTTATATTTAAGGAGAGCAATAATGTCTAAAGGGCCACATATTTCGATATCTGATAAGTTTGTTGTTAATCGAGTACTTAGAATTAATATAGACGATTTTGTTGAATGGCCGGCTTCTGTAGCTGAGCTCGCTACAAAAATTGCCCTTGAACTTTTTCTCGTAGTATATAATCCTTTTGTAAATGTACAAAGTGTAAAAAAAAGTGTTGATACTCGTTGGAAAGACGCTATGCCTTCTTTGGCTCATCACTATGCAACAAGTATTGGTGAAGGAATCACTCTTTTCTGGTCAGCTTATGATGCAGAAAGTAGCTTCCGCAATGAATTGATTACAAAACTTCAATCAGTTCTGCCGGTTGAGTGTATTCTTACAAGAAAGTCTGCTCTCATCGAAGCAAGCACAGACGCAACTGACTTACGTATGGAACTACCTATTTTAGTTGTAGAACCTGCAACAACTGAGCAAGTAAGTGAACTTGTGAAAGTTGCAAACGAGATGAAATTTGCACTTATCCCACGTGGTGGTGGTTCCGGTATGACAGGTGGAGCAGTTCCTGCCCGTAAACGTACAGTAATCGTGAACCTTACTCGTCTCACAAAGATGAAAGTTGACCACGAAAATAAAATTTTAGACTGTGAAGCCGGTGTTATTACTCAAAATGCTATCGACTACGCAAATGCAAGAAATTTCCTTTTCACTGTTGATCCAGCCTCAAAAACGGCATCTACCATAGGCGGTAACGTTGCTGAAAACTCAGGTGGCCCATTTGCTTTTGAATATGGAACTACTCTAGACAATCTTCTCTCATGGAAGATGGTTACTCCAACCGGTGAAATTATTACTGTTAATCGAGTAAATCACCCAAGACATAAAATTTTAGAACATGAAATAGCAAAATTTGAAGTGCGTGATCAATCCGGTGGTATGCGCTCAGTAATCGAACTTAAAGGTGATGAAATTCGCCTACCGGGACTTGGAAAAGACGTTACAAATAAAGCACTTGGCGGTCTTCCTGGAATGCAAAAAGAAGGAGTTGACGGTATCATAACTGAGTCAAAATTCATTCTTTATGATAAACCTAAGTTTACCCGTGTGCTTTGCTTAGAATTTTATGGTCGATCAATGTTGCCTGCGTCCGTTCTTATAGGAAAACTTGTTGATTTACGCAATGTTATTCGTGAAAATGGTGATTATGCCCACCTTTCAGCTCTTGAAGAATTTAACAGCAAGTACGTTCAAGCAATTAATTATCAAAAAAAATCTGATGTACATGAAGGCTCACCGTGTTCAGTTATTATCGTTCAAGTGGACGGTGACGATGAATATCTTCTAGACAGCGCTGTTCAAGAAATTCTTGAGCTTGCAAAAGATGATAAAGAAATAGCAATTTTCGCCGCGAAAGATGATAAAGAAGCTGAAATATTTTGGGAAGATAGACATAAATTATCTGCTATTTCCAAAAGAACATCTGGCTTTAAAATCAATGAAGACGTTGTAATTCCACTAAATACTATGCCTGATTTTGCACGCTTTCTTGAAACTTTAAACGTCGAATTAGCCGCAACCGCTTATAGATACGCTTTGCAAAAAGTTGGCAGACTTGAAGGCTTCCCTTTTGAAGATAAAGACCTAAATAAAGAGTTTTCTTTCTGTTCAAAAGTTGTTTTAGGCGTTGATATCCCTGAAGATTTGCTCGATGAAGAACTTGCAATGCGCGCAATTCTTTTCTTAGATACACTAAAATCAAAATATCCAAGACTAGAAAAGAAAATAGATGAAATTTCAAGCTATATGCAGTCAAGCAGAGTTATTGTAGCTTCTCACATGCATGCGGGCGACGGTAACTGCCACGTAAATATTCCTGTAAATTCCAACGACCCACACATGATGCATGAAGCAGAAGAAGTTGCTGTGCGAGTTATGAAAAAAGCTCAAGAAATGGGTGGTGAAGTGTCTGGTGAGCATGGAATCGGTATTACTAAAATAAACTTTTTTGCACAAGAAAAAATGGATGCCCTCAAGGACTTTAAAGCTCTTGTTGACCCACGAGATATAATGAATCCGGCTAAACTTGTACAAAGAGAACTTCCTGTAAAACCTTTTACATTCTCATTTAATAGGCTTATTGAAGACATTCGAGATAGCGGTTTAGCCGATAAAGAAAGACTTATCCACCTTCTCGAAACAGTTCAAATTTGTACTCGTTGCGGTAAATGTAAACATGTATGTCCAATGGTTTATGCTGAAAAATCATACCATTATCATCCAAGAAATAAAAACATTGTGCTTGGCGCAATTACCGAAGCAATTTATTATTCTCAAATAACGCAAGGTAATCCTTCAAAAGATTTACTTGCTGAACTTCGCCACTTGATTGAGCATTGTACCGGTTGTGGTAGATGTACATCGGTATGCCCTGTAAAAATTACATCAGGCGACGTTGCACTTGCTTTGCGTGCTTTCTTAGAAGATGAAAATGCCGGCGGGCACCCAATAAAGCATCAAGTACTTGATTATCTTTCGAAAGATCCCGCAAAACGTGTTCCTCAAATAGCAAAAGTTGCTGCGGTAGGTCAGAAAGTACAAAATAAATTTATTGGTTTAGTTCCTAAAGTTTGGCGCGAAAGATTTGAAAGTCCGCTATTTTCAAATAAAGGTCCTGAAATGGGAATTACTAACCTTTATGAAGAGTTACGACTTGATAAAGGCGGAATTTTCACTCCTGCCAACCCTGCTAAAAATGAAAATGGTCAATTGAAAGCTGTTTTCTATTTCCCTGGTTGTGGCGGTTCACTTTTTTCACGAAAAATCGCTCTTTCTTCGATTGCACTTATGCTAAAAACAGGCTATACTGTTGTTGTTCCGGAAAGACATCTCTGTTGTGGCTACCCTCTTATCTCTTCTGGAGCTGATGGTAACTATAAAGAAAATCTTGAAAGAAATAAGGTAGCTATAAAAGAATATCTAGAAAAAGCTACAAAATCAAACCTAGATATAACTAAAATGATTACCGCTTGCGGCTCTTGCCGTGATAGTATAGAACGCCATGAATTATCTTATAATGCTAAAGAGTTAGAGCTAGAAGATTGTGTCCAATTCCTAGTTGATAAACTTAATATCAAACATACATTAGAAGGTAAGCACTATCTTTATCATACTTCATGTCACCCTGAATGGTCTGGTGTGAAGGCTGTAAAAGGTGGTGCTAAAGCAGCGAAAGCATTAGAAAAACTTACAGGTGCAACTATTACAATCAATACAGGTTGTTGTGGTGAATCCGGTACCGGTGCATTTTCATCACCGAAAATTTACAATGCTATACGTGAAAGAAAGATGAATAAACTTCAACCTTTACTAGGTGAATATGATAAAAATTTACCGATTGTGGTTGGATGTCCGTCATGTAAAATTGGTGTAGCTCGTACGCTTATCAATTTGAAAGACAAAAGAGAAGTTGTACATAGTGGTGAATGGCTTGCCGATTCGCTTTTAGAAAAAAATTGGCAACAATCATTCCGCACTCAGGCATTAAAAATTAATAATGAAGGCGTACGCATCATAGATATGGATGCTTAGGCCAATTAGTAAAAGGATATAATATGAAAGTTATTGAAGGAAAACTCCAAGCAGAAGGACTAAAATTTGCGATCATTGTTACTAGATTCAACAGCTTTGTTGTAGAAAGATTAGTTGAAGGCGCACAAGATTATCTTATTCGTCACGGTGCTAATCCAGAACATATTGATTTGATTCGCATTCCTGGAGCATTTGAACTTCCTGTTGTCTGCCAAAAAGTTGCACAAAAAAATGAATATGATGGAATAATCGCTTTAGGTGCAGTTATTCGTGGATCTACTCCGCATTTTGATTTTGTTGCAAATGAAGCAACAAAAGGCTTAGCGCAAGTTTCATTAAATTCCGGAATTCCGGTAGGTTTTGGCTTGCTTACAACCGATACTGTTGAACAAGCAATTGATAGAGCCGGACTAAAAGCCGGAAACAAAGGTGCTGAATCTGCGGCGGCTGTATTGGAAACCATTAGAGTATTAGAACAAATTTAAGTAGGAACACATTTTGTCAAAACAAAAATATCAAAAAACGTCTCGCTCTCAAGCAAGAGCACTAGCATTTCAAATCCTCTACAGCTTAGAATTCACAAATATCCACACTCTCGGAGATTTAAGGCAAGCATTTGTTTCAGCTCCTCGCGTGAAAGTAACTTATTCAGAACCTGAATTAGAAGATCTCGATATTACGCCGGAAAGTGAAGAAGATAGCAGAGTTTTTCTTCCAAACGTAGATTCTTTGCCTGCGCATGAAAATGATACTGTAGAAGATACAAATGAAAATGTTATCCCAACAGGCTTTGCTTGGGAATTAGTTGACGGTGTATGGTCACACGTAGACGAAATTGACTCTACAATTAAAGAATATGCTAAAAACTGGAAGATTAACAGATTAGGAAGAATAGAACTTACTGTTTTACGTATAGCACTATTTGAAATGCTCTATCGTGATGACATTCCTGCAAAAGTTTCTATCACTGAAGCTCTTGAATTAACAAATCAATTTGCTGAATTCAAAGCTCGTTCGTTTATCAACGGACTTCTAGACGCCGTTCATAAAACAAAACTCAAAGCAAACTCATAGACAGAGGATATTATGCCCCTTTCACAACAATACGATCATCAGCATATCGAAGAAAAATGGCAAAGTATTTGGAAAGAAAAATCTACTTATAAAGCTGTTGATTTTAGTCCTAAACCTAAATATTATCTATTAGAAATGCTTCCATATCCATCTGGAAACATTCATATGGGTCATGTTCGCAACTACTCTATCGGTGATGTTGTAGCAAGGCATAAACGTATGCAAGGCTTCAATGTTCTTCATCCAATGGGTTGGGACGCTTTCGGTCTTCCTGCTGAAAATGCTGCAATTAAAAATGCTACACATCCGGCAAAATGGACATACGCAAATATTGATAATATGCGTACCCAACTAAAAAGACTCGGCTATTCTTATGACTGGGAACGTGAAATAGCAACTTGCCACCCAGAATACTACCGCTTTGAACAACTTTTCTTCTTGCGTATGCTTGAAAAAGGTATTGCATATCGTAAAAATGCTATGCAAAACTGGTGCTCATCTTGCAATACTGTTCTTGCAAACGAACAAGTAGAAGAAGGTCTCTGCTGGAGATGTGATACCGTTGTTGAACAAAAAGAAATGACTCAATGGTTCTTGCGTATCACTGACTATGCTGAAGAACTTCTCAAAGATTTAGACCTCTTAGAGAATGGCTGGCCTGAACGTGTTATTTCAATGCAACGCAACTGGATAGGTAAAAGTACAGGTGCTGAAATTGACTTCACACTCGAAAATTCTGATATCAAAATTCCTGTTTTTACAACAAGACCTGACACTCTTTTCGGTGTTACTTTCCTTACAGTTGCTCCTGAACATAAACTAGTTCAAGCGCTTATAAAGAATGCTCCGAATAAAGCAGAAATTGAAGCTTTCATTGAAAAAGTTGCTTCAATGGATAAAATCGATCGCCAATCTGATAGCCTTGAAAAAGATGGTATCTTTACAGGTTCTTACGTGGTTCACCCGCTTACAGGTGAGCAAGTTCCTGTATGGCTTGGAAATTTTGTTCTTGCTGAATACGGAACAGGTGCAGTTATGGGCGTTCCTGCTCATGATCAGCGTGACTTCCTCTTCGCTAAAAAATTCAACCTAGATATTAAAGTTGTAATTACTCCTGAAAGTGAAGTTCTTGATGTAAATTCAATGACTGAAGCAATGACAGGTGAAGGAATTCTAATAAATTCAACGAAATATCCTCAGCTTGATAAAGTTCAAAATAATGAAGCAAAAGAGCTTATTGTTGCTGAGCTTGAAAAATTATCTCTTGGAAAGAAAACTGTAAACTTCCGCCTTCGTGACTGGAATATTTCTCGTCAACGTTATTGGGGCTCACCAATTCCTGTGCTCTACTGCGATGATTGCGGAATTGTGCCTGTAGCTGAAAAAGATTTGCCGGTTATGCTTCCACTTGATGTTCAAGTAAATCCTGATGGGCGTTCTCCGCTTCCTGATAGCGAAAGCTTCTTCCATACTCCATGCCCTAAATGTGGAAAAATGGCACGCAGAGAAACTGACACTATGGATACATTTGTTGAGTCATCATGGTACTTTACAAGATACGTTGACCCTCGTAATACCGATGAAGCTATAAATAAAGATGTAGCTTCCTATTGGATGCCGGTTGATCAGTATATCGGTGGTGTTGAGCACGCTATCTTACACTTGCTTTATGCTCGTTTCTTTACAAAAGTTCTTCGTGATACTGGATTCTATCCTGCTGATTTAGCTGAGCCTTTTGCAAAACTTCTTACTCAAGGTATGGTTTTGAAAGATGGCAGTAAAATGTCTAAATCTAAAGGAAACGTTGTTGACCCTACCGAAATGATTAAGCTTTTCGGTGCTGATACTGTTCGTCTTTTCTGCCTATTTGCTGCTCCACCTGAACGCGATTTTGACTGGAGTGAAGCAGGTATTGAAGGTGCTTTCCGTTTCTTAAGTCGTGTATGGAGACTTTGTGCTGAATTACAAGATAGTTTATCTCCTGTTCTTCCGGCATCGTTTGTAGAAGCAACAAATCCTCTTACAAAAGAATTACGTTTTAAAGAACATAGCACAATAAAAAAAGTAACTGAAGATTTAAGTAATAAATTCCAGTTTAATACAGCAATTGCTGCTATTATGGAATTTGTAAATACACTTTATACTTCTAAAGATGAACTTGTAAAATCTGATGAAGGAAAGCAAGCTTTATCATCAAGTATTGCTTCACTTCTAACTCTACTTTCTCCTATTACTCCACATATTTGTGAAGAAATTTGGGAATCAGTGGGCAATACATCTGTTTTATCAGATATGCCTTACCCTACATTTGATCCTAAAGCCCTTGAAAAAGATACTGTAACTTTAGTTGTTCAAATAAATGGTAAACTACGTGGTAAAATGGACGTTCCTGCACAAATTAATGCTAAAGAAGCTGAAGAACTTGCTCTTGCTGATCCTAATGTATCTAAGCATTTAGAAAACTTAGCGATAGTAAAAGTTATTGTTGTTCCTCAAAAACTTATTAATATTGTAGCTAAACCAAAATAATATTATGAAAAAACTTCACTTTTTCTTACTTTCCCTGATATTGCTCACCTTAACTGCATGCGGTTATCAAGTGCATAATATTCAAGGATCTCCGCAGCAGAGCATACTCGGCAACGGTTCTTCTACTGTGAGTATTGGTGCAATTGAGCAATCTTCTTTATACCCTTGGGTACCTCATTTTATTACAACTACTTTGAAAGACGAAATGTCACTAAGGCAGATTGCAAAATGGGAAAGTTTTGAAAGAAGTGATTACCTCATCAATGTGAATCTTAGTTCCATTAAAATTGGGGCTTTCGATGATAGCTATATAAACGAATCTGAAATTTCATCTGCTTCCGTTGTGATAACATTGAATATCCATGAAACGCAATCAGGTAAATCAGTATGGAATACACGGGTAGGTTATTCGGAAAACTATGAAAACCCAAGAGAAGATTCTGCTATTCGTGAAGTTATTGAAGAAGCACTAAAAATAGCGATGGATAACTTACAGTCTACTTTCTAACTAAAACCAAACATTTAAGGCTAACAACTGGGAGTTATTATGTTTATTTATCTTCCAATTATTTTTCTTCTATGTGTAATACTATTAAAGGCAAAATCATCACAAGCAATGGAAACAACAAAAAAAATAACTCAAAACCTTACTCCTACAGAAGCTCTGGAAGAACTAGTAAACGGAAACGAGAGATATATCAATGATCTAAGTATGCACTTTACTGAAAATGCCATACGTCGTCAACATACTGCTATCCATGGTCAATACCCAATCGCTACCGTTCTTGCGTGCTCAGATGCTAGAATGCCGGTAGAAACTATTATGGATCAAGGTAATGGTGATATTTTTGTAATTCGTGTTGCAGGAAATATCGTTGGTGACCAAGTCCTTGGAAGTATTGATTATTCTTTAACCGCTCTTGATGTTCCTCTTATCTTAGTGCTCGGGCATACTCAGTGTGGTGCTATTAGTTCTGCTATTGATGCTATGTATGCAAATCAAGAGTTTACACCTCATATCAAGAGTCTTCTTCTACCACTTCTGCCACTGGCGGAAGAGCAGTGCTCCTGTCACCCTAACCCGACAGAAGACGAGCTTTCTTCATTAAAAGAACAACTTATATTCCAAAATGTTTGGAAAGAAGTGAGTGAAATTATTCGTTCAAGCAAAGCTGTTCGTGAACGTATACGTGCTAATACACTTATGGTTGTTGGTGCTGTTTACGATATTCAAACAGGTGAAGTTGGCTGGCTTGGCACTCATCAAAGAGAAGCTATTATTCTTTCAGAATATGAAGATTAGGACATGCTCCTAAATATAAGTTTAAAACATAAAGTGCAACTTTTAAAGGTTGCACTTTTTCTTTAATTATTTTTTGACTCCTTACTTGGTACACTACTTGCATTATTCTAAACAGTAAATACTTTCGAGGAGGCAATATGATTCCTTCAGCACCACTTTTTATTAGAGATAGTGTCTCTACACCTGATTATGAGAGCCTTATAAGAAAACAAAGGCAAACATTAGACAATCAAAATTCTGACACTTTCGCTCAAATGCTTAATTCTTCATCAAATGAAAATGAAAGCAAATCTCAAACTACATCTATAGTTGAAACAACAAAAACTGCAATAGAAAATAAAGAAACTCTAGCTGAAAAACCTATTGGTATTCCTCTTTATAATCAAGGCATTGAAATACTCACAAAGCGTCCAATAGGTATAACTCCAACAGCAATGATGCTTGATACTCAATCTTTGCAGACTCTTACACGAATTAGTGAAAGAAAATCTTCAGGTTTAAAGCTCACAACTCAAGAAGACTTTATTGAATCGGCAAGACTTGATTCAAAACCTACAAGTGCGGCTGATTATTATGTGTCAAGGAATCCACTTGGCAAGCTATCAGCTAAATATGAATCCGGCTCACAGGGTATTTCTGCTATAGGTTATGATAGAGTAGGCGGAACTTCTTACGGTAAATATCAAATAGCTTCTAAAGTTGGTACTTTTGATGATTTCATTAATTTCTTAGAAACAGAAGCTCCCGATATTGCAGAACAATTAACAAGTGCGGGAACAGCAAACACAGGTTCACGCTTGGGTTCAGTTCCTACTGCTTGGAAAGAAATTGCTGAAAATGATTCAAAAAGATTTGGTGAACTCCAAGAAGAATTCATAAAGAAAACTCACTACGATCCTGCCTATAATAGTCTAAAAGATACTGGAATTGATACAGATTCTGAAATAATCAAACAAGTAGTCTGGTCAACGGCTGTCCAACACGGTGCAACAGGTGCAAGAAGAATTTTTGATCAAGCCCTAAAAAATATTGACACTCTAGATGAAAAATCTTTCATAACTGAAGTCTATAACATTAGAGCAGATCAATTTGCTTCTTCAAGCTCAAGTGTGCGTTCATCAGTGCAAAATAGACTAGTAGCTGAAAAAAATGATGCTCTTAGAGAAATAGCATAATTTCATTTAATTTTTAAGGGTGTGTTTCTAAATTAAGAGATTTTGTGGAATTTTCAACAAAAAATGATTTTTTATGAAGTGCAGTGTATCAAAACATACATAAACTGAATAAAAAATCATCTTTTGAGCCCTATATTATAAATGTTAAAAACGTAAAAGAATTAATTTAGAAACATATCCTAGTTTTTATAGTATAAAGGTGCTTTAGAAAATTGAGCACCTTTATACTTTTGACTCTAATGTTTTCTTGCATGCTTAATTTATCTGTGATAAATATTTAATAGCAAGTTACTTGATT
>CAYJEN010000042.1:0-13403 GCA_964369185.1 uncultured Desulfovibrionaceae bacterium | reverse complement strand
AAGGTATAATTCATAAATAAATCCTAGTCAAAAAAACGTGAAAACCACGATTTCTTAGAGTTTTCTATTTGCCAAGTTGTCTGAATAAAAGGAATAGTAGGTTTTGCTCCCCATTTTTTTTTGAAGAAACGTATTCCGTCATTAATCCCAAGACCAAGATTACATTGACTATATCCTCGATTTTGAGCTTCTTCTAAAAGAGCAAAAAGTACGCAATCTGCAACACCGGCTAAAGCTTTTTCTTGTCTGAATGCAAACATATAAAAGGCAGTTGTGAAAGAGGAGAAGTCAGCCAGATTACAAGCTAAAAGTTCGTTTGTATTTTTATCATAAGCAGAAAAAAGTTCTACCTGTGAAGATGCGATAAGATAACGTTCAAGTCCTTGCATTATTGAACAAAGTGCCGGTTCCATTCCTTTATTTCTTATATAACTGAGCATAAGTTCTTGATGTGCACCTGTCCATGCTTTTTGACCCGATTCTTTTGTAATGTAAACATGACGATTAGAATTAGTCAACATATTCCGCACTTTATCGTTTAATTTAGGAGTAGGAAGCGGAACAAACCAGTAAGCATCTTCATTTGAACTGATAGCATTTTCAGGCGCAGTTGATGGTCTAACAGGGGCAAGAACTGTAATATTTTTCTTATTATTCTTTGATGTGATTTGCTGAATTATATCGTCAAGCTGGCTAGTATCATGCGGATTTAATAGATTATAACCTACAAGAATGATATTGTTTTTTTGTGTATGAATAATATAGTCTCCAACTAATTCGCTTTGTGCACCCGATACCGCCGATACATAAGAAAGAAGCTGATCTGGAGTGATTGCCTGTGCATTTGTATATGATAAAGCTTGTGATATATTCATAAGTTATCTGCTCTTTAATAAATATTATAAGAAAGGAGGGTTGATATTATTTAATCGAAATTTGGCGAATTGTAAAACCATCTTCTACAAGCATATTACGAAGATTAATCATGTGGGCTGTTCCAACAAAAACAACAGAACGACCTTTCTCCATAAATGGGCGCATTCTTTGACGAAAACGTTCATCTCTCATACTGATGATTGTTTTTGTACGCGTTGGAAATTCTGCGCTTGTACCCATAAGCCCCATTAAATCACCTGCTAAGTAATTTTTCACATTATCTTTAATCATGTTTGGCCATTGATCACAATTCTGGAAATAACGCACAACTCTATCAGGCGGAACAGAGTTGAGAGAGGCTAATTGTTCTTCTAAACTCTCCATCGCAACAACTGTTTTTCCCATATCATGCGCTAAGTGCCAAGCTTCCATATCAACAGAGTTTTTCCAGCCATTTCGCTCTAAATATCCTGTCCAAAGGGTAAAAAGAGCTGTCCAAGGACGAGTATTTTTTAGAAACCAGTCTACATCAACTTTATGCTCGGCTTCCATGTTTAGAAGTTTGTACCAAAAACCCTCAACTCCACGAACCATGCGAGACAGTTTTTTTATTTCATTTTCAGTAAATCTATCATAAAGTGGCTGATGTTCTTCTGTAAGCTTTCGACCATTTTCTTCAACAAGTTTAAGGCTTTCTGCATCAAGTGGACCTTCAAAAAGAACAGTATCTGCTTGATCAAAAAGACTTGTGAATGCATGTTCAAAAGAATAACAGAAAAAGTGTGCAGAACCGCCTATCCATGAGGTTTTACCGTTCTTTGTGACTTCCCAAAGCATTGTATAAGGGCGTTGCTCTGAAATATTTGCCCAAGTATCCCATTTTGATTTTCCTACGTAAGAAAGCAAGTTTACGCCATCTTCATTATCTACTACAGCTTTTACTATAGTTCTTGCATGGTATTTTAGACTTTTTTCATCGACATCGCTTTCTTCTTGCCATGTAGCCATGAGAAACGGAAGAGATTTTTCTGCGCCCCATTTCTTCTTAAATTTTGTTATTCCCTCATTTACTCCAAGCCCTAAATGTATATATTCTTTACCTTTTTCTTTTGATACTCTAATCATTTCTTCAAAAAGTAAATCATGAGTATGTGGCACATAAAAACTTTTGGAATGTGCACCTAAAATATATGCGCAAAATTTTTGAGGCGCAAAGTCAAGTAAGAGAGAGCCTACAAGACGCCCATCATCATCCCAAGCATTAAGTAACTGTATACCTTCAATATTTTGAGATAAAAGCCTTTCTGTACTCGCAAAAAGATTTCTCACCATAGGCTTTAAAGGAACACGAGCCATAAATTCTGTCCATAAACGGCGATGTTCAGAAGTAAAAGTTGTACCTATTTCAATTCTCAGCAATGTTTTAGCTTTTTCAATTGGATTGATAAGTTTTTTTGGAGTAGGCGCATTTACTGATAAAGTATAAAAATCGTCTTTTTCTGTAATATGCTCTTGTAATGATTGAGGAAGAGTAGGCGCAACTGTAAAACAATTTCTCGCACCTGTTTTTTTTACAGCCTCATTTTTTGCCTTTAGATATAGTTCGTGATTATATTCACTATTTAGAGGGTAACCTATAATAGTTAGCCAGTTATCTTCTGAAAAACAAAGATAATCGTCTTGAACAAAAGGTTTTCCACCTGAAACAGCATGCATGAAATTAACAGAATGTTCAGGTACTACAGCTTGATTGAGTATAGATAAGCTTTGCATTATGCTTTCCTAAGTTGTTGAGTATGATTTAGTATACATTACATTTTAGAAATTAGCATATTTTTCACAAAGTGACAAGCCTTGTTTATTCTTCTAACATATTTTGTTTTAATTCGGCAAATTTACGAGTCATGGTTGGATTATTTTTTGTAAGCTTTTTAATTGATAAGTCTTGAGCTTTGTCGTTCGCTAATCTTAGATTATTTTCCGAAGAGAGTAGAGCATCTTTTGTTTTTTCTAAGTGCTTGATTGTTTCCTCAATTTCTTTGATAGCTGTTTGGAATTTTCTACTTGCTAAGTCATAGTTTCTACTGAACTTATCTTTAAATTCTGTCATATCGCTTTCAAAGTTAGAAATGTCGATATTCTGTGCTTTATACTCTGCAAGCTGTTCTTTATAAGCAACTGAATTCAGTGAAGCATTTCTAAGAAGAGTTATAATTGGTATAAAAAATTGAGGTCTTACAACATACATTTTTGGATATTTATAAGACATATCAACAATTCCATTATTATAAAGTTCATTATCTGCCTCAAGTAAAGAGACTAACACTGCGTATTCACAGCCTTTTTCTTGTCTATCTTTATCTAATTCCTTGAGAAAATCTTCATTTTTTTTCTTAGTGGAGGTTGTATCCATTTCGTTTTTCATTTCAAACATAATAGATATAAATTCTATACCGTTATCAGTAGACTCTCTATAAATATAATCACCTTTACTGCCACTTTTCGCATCATTATCTTTTTCAAAATATGCTTTTTGAAATCCTGTAGCGCGGAGCCTATTAAATTCAATTTCGCAGTGTTGCTCTAATGTTTCACCGAGCATTTTAGTTGAAAGTTTGGTTTTCAAATCTTTATAGTAATCAATTGTTTCATCTTTTTGTTTGAGCTTTGATTCATAACTCTCTTTTATGTTTTTAAGTTCAAGTTCAGTGCTTGTTTTTGAAGTTTCTAAGGTTGTTTGAAGCTTAGCGATAAGTCTATCTTTTTCTAATAACTCATCTTTTTTCTTAACTTCTTCATCTTTCAGAGCTAGAGCTTTATCGTTTTGAGAAGCTTGAATTTTAGCTTTGAGTTGCTCAATTTCTTGTTTTGAATTTGAAAGCATTTTTTCAAGCTCTGCCTTTGCATGAGCTTCGGCAAGTTTCAATTCACTTTCTTTTTCAGCTTTTAAAGATTTTTCACTCTGCTGAAGTTTTTCTTTAAGGCTTGCAATGATAGCATTTTTTTCTGAAATTTCATCTTTCTTTTTAAATTCTTCATCTTTTAGAGCAAGAAGTTTTTCATTTTCTGCGGAGTCAATTTTAGCTTTAAGTTGTTCAATTTCTTGTTTTGAGCGAGACAGCAATTTCTCAAGCTCTGTTTTAGCATTTGCCTCTACAAGCTTGAGTTCATTATCTTTTTCAGCTTTTAATAATTTTTCTCGTGCAATTATTTCTTTTTGAAATTCGCCATCGCGTACTTGCGCTACAATAGCTATGTAGCCGGATTCATCAACTTTAAATGCTTTGTTACAGTGAGGACATTTAATTTCATTCATCTATTAATTTCCTTAATGGCTAATGCACAAGATAATTTAATTATGTTTCTGTTATGATTAGTAAAATTAGGCTTTTTGACAATATTCAATTCGTTCGCCGGTTACGCCTTTAATGAAGAAGAAGTATACTCCTTTTTCAAAGAGAAAATTAATGAAATTTACTTCTCCTAGAAGTAATTCCGGTGTATTTTCCAAAAAATATTTATAATCAGCTTGAATATCATCTGAGCAGTAGGCTATATGATCTACAACTGCACTTGATACTTGACTATTTTCAATAAGTTCATAAGTTGTTGTACCGTCTGAAATAAAGATAAACTCCATTCCGGTAGGGCTTTTGAATTTATCTGTAATATCAAAGTTCAGAGTTTTTGTATAAAAATCAACAGCTTTTTCTAAGTTGGGAACAGTTAGATTGATGTGGTGGATTGGTCTTTTTATGAATGACATAATTTTCTCCTTAAATTTATATTGTCAATATAGTTATAAGTTTAGTTAAGTCAATATGATAAATAAGAAAATAACTTTTGCTCAGTGAGTTGTAGTAATTTAGTTTTCTTCATTTAGCATGCCATCTACTATTTTAGTAAAAGCATTCATATCAAGAATAAAGGTTTCTTTTTTGTTGTAAGGGCCTATAATTCCGCTATTTTCTAGTTTTCTTAAAGCTTTGTTTAAAGAAACGCGATGCACACCCAAAAAACTAGCTAATTCAAGTTGATTTAAGTTTGTTCGTGCATAAGCATGATTTCTTCCCTCGATAAGATGTTGCTGTAAAAGGCTACATATAAGAGCAGAAAGATTGTCAGAACGAAGAAAAATTCTTTGTCTTATCAACTTGTTAGTCTTGATTGATAAACTTTGAATTAGGCTAGTTGTAAGTTCTGGATAGGAAAAAATCATTTTATTTTTTACCCAAGATTCTGTAAAACTATAGAGCGTGCATGGAGTCACAAGGTGAAGAGCGGTGCTGTATTCAAAATCGTCAATTAATATTGAAGATTCTCCAATTAAAGCAGGTCCTTTTGTCTTACCAATAAGCCGTTCTCTACCGTCAAGGTAGGTATTTATAAAGCTAACTTCACCTTTTTGTAAAAAATAGAGTTTTTTATCATTTTTAGAGCTTGCGATAAGAATGTGCCCTTTAGGTTTTTCTAGCTTTGTGCCTTCGGCAAGAACTTTTCCCCAAGCCTGTTCAAGATTTGGGAGTTGAGCAGAAAAAATTATTCGATCGTTAACCATAATATCTCGCTTTAAAAGGATAAAATCTAGATTGTAGGCTTGATTTTTTACTATACTATTTATATAATAAAAGCAGTGATTAAATTTAAAAAAAGTAGCCTAGACTACTTTTTATGTTTTTAGTTTGTGGTATGTATTTTCTTTATAAATAAAAATTTGTGTGCTGTCAATAAAGTGAAAGCTGGCTAATTTTATTTTATCTAATAATCATCTATTATACTTTTTATGTTTAAATAATATAAAATCTTGCTATTTAAGCTAGTTGACTATTAAAATATAAAACTACAAAATATGATTATTTTCTTAAATTACTTTTAAATACATAGCCTAAAAAATAGACTAAGTATATAAGATAATACTATTTAAAAGAGGAATTATGTTGAACAATAGAAGAAATTTTATTAAGAGTTTTGGATTTTTAGCTGGAACCGGACTTTTACCACTCTCAGCTCAAGCATCTTCATTTTCATTTGGAAAGATTCAATTTTCTAATGAAACCCGTTTACTATTAGGTACTTATGTAAATATTCAAGCAAGTAATATTGAAAAAGATATTCTTGCAGAAGCTTTTGAAAAATCTTTTGAAGAAGTAGCTAGACTTGAATCTATTTTTACTCGTCATTCCTCAAGTGCTCTTACTGCTTTGAATGAGTACAAAAAAATATCAAATGCTCCACAAGAATTTATTGAAGTAGTACATGAAGTTAATTTTATAGAAGATAAAACAAATTCAATGTTTAATCCATCTATATTACCAGTTTTAGAATATGCAGAAAATACAAATAATTTTTCAAAAAAAGAGATTGAGAGTTTGCTTAAACAAGTAGAAAGTAAATCTTTGTCTGTAAGTAACTCAAATATTTTACTTGCTGAGAACGCTAGAGTAACTCTTGATGGTATTGCAAAAGGGTATATCGTAGATAAAGTTGCTGCAATTTTAGATAGTTATCAAATTCAAGATTTTATCATTAATGCTGGTGGAGATATTCGCGCAAAAGGTATGAAAAATCCATCTCTTTTATTTGCAAAATCTTGGAGTGCGGCTATTGAAGATCCGGCAAAGCAAGGTCAATATCCAGCGGTATTTCCTCTTTATAATAAGGCACTTGCAACATCAGGTTCTTATGAAAAATCATTTGCAAACAATATGCACCATATTATAAATCCACATTATTCTATGGCTTCTTCAGATACAGTTTCTCCAATGATTAAAAGTGTTTCAGTTATAGCAGATACTGCAATTCGTGCTGACGCACTTGCAACCGCTTTATCTTGTATGCCGACTAAAATGGCGCTTGATTTTGTAAATAAAGACGCAGCCTTATCTTGTTTCATTATAACAGCTGATGATGCGATATATACTTCAAAAAATTGGGTATAATTTATAAACTACTGGAGAAATTTGTGAAAAGTACTGAAAAAATCCTTGCAATTTTGTCTTTACTTGCTATAATAGGAAGCTTTGTTGCCGGAAGCTTACGTAGTCAAGATGCTTTAAGTGAACAGATGAAAGCAATTGTACCGAATTTGACTACTTTTGAGTCAATAGCTCAAGATATTTATGAAATAAATACAGACACTAATGAAAAACTTATTTTTGCACTTGCAGAACATCCTGGTTATGCCGGTCCAATGCTTACAGGAATTATAGTAAATCAAAAAGGTATTATAGAGACTGTTTCAATTGTTGATAGTCCAGATACACGTCCGTACATAGAGCAAGTATTAAATGCTAAAATTCCTGATGCTTACCTTGGTAAAAGCATGCAAGATAATATTAATCCGGATTCTGTTTCCGGTGCAACTTTATCCTCAGTTGCTCTAAAAGACGGTATTGCAAAAGCTGCTTTTAAAATTATGACAAACTCTGAAATATTAGCTAATTACCCAGAGTTAAACATTTCAGAAGAGAGTATATCGAAAGCGAAAGTAAGATTTGCTGACCAATCATCGATTCAGTTGAGTACGACAGAAATCATAAAAGTATTGATTGTTGTATCGTTCTTTATAGTTACAGCTTTTGTCGCGTCTAAAAAATTCCCATGGAGCAAAAAGAACGCACGTTATGTATTGATGGCAGCATCGGTTGTTCTTCTAGGATTTATGTACGGTGCACAGTTTTCGATTTCAACATTAATACTTTTGATTTCAGGAGTTTGGATAGTAGGTTTAGCATCATACGCGCCATTGATTTGTTTAGTATTAGCTTTAGTTTCATTTATTTTCACTAAAAAAAATCTTTACTGTATGTATATTTGTCCATTTGGAGCATTACAAGAAGGTGTATCTATGATAACTAGCTGTAAGATGCTGGAAAACAATACGTTATTAAAGTGGGCAAGTAGATTTTTTGCATTAGCACTCATTTGTTTTGCATTCTACTTTTCTCAGCCATCAGCAGCGACGTACGAACCTTTTGGTAAGACATTCAACTTTGTAGGTTCAGTAACTTTATTTATGTTAAGTTCAAGCATTATAGTATTTTCATTATTTTTGAAAAAGCCATGGTGTAGACTTTTGTGTCCTATGACGCCATTATTCGACTATACATACTTTTGGCGTAATTGGCTTTTTAAGTCTAAAAACCCGCAAACAGTAAATGAAGTAGAGTAGGTGATTTTATGAATAAGATATTTACATACGTAGCATTTATTTTATTTTTAGTACTTTGTGGTAAAATTCTTTATGAAAATAATGCTTCATTGTTATCAGAAACAAGAAGTAGTGTAGTAGCAGTGCGCTCAATAGAAAAGAAAGAGAGCGTAGCAATGGAGAAGAACGCAGAGGAAAAGGAAGTAGAAATTGACTATCTAAAAGTTTTAGAGAATGAACTCTAGAATATAACAATTCAAAAAAGGGTAGTATTTAGCTACCTTTTTTTGGGGATTTTATATAGTTTGAGTTAATAAGTATAAAACACATAAAAGAGTGTAAAATCACTTGACAAAAGCTTTATTTTTTCATTATAAAATTTGAGTGCCGACTTAGCTCAGTTGGTAGAGCAGCTGATTCGTAACCAGCAGGTGGCAAGTTCAATCCTTGTAGTCGGCACCAGTTATTTCAATGGGTTATACTATACTTTATAGTATAACCTTTTTTCTTTTAATATATTAATGACGACTTAATGACGAGGTATTTAAATTTAATCTTTGCAATCTTACATTTTTCTTGATATATTTTCATAAATGCTAATTTTTTTTTCATTTAGGAGTATGTATGTTTACTAATGACCCCATAATAAATAATATTTTTAGGGCTACTACTGCATTTTTTCTTATGATATTTGGTAATGTAATTTTAAGTAAACAAGTTACACAACTGGTTAATAGTGGCTTTATTACTATTTTAATTACTCTTTTTCTTTTTTATATTCTATTCAGACTTGCTAAAGGAGCAATACTTGATAGCGAAAAACTTGCTAAAGAAGATTCAGATATAAATGGAGCTGACTTTGTAAACTATCAACGTAGAAATAAAAAAAATGAATTATATGCTGAAGAGCAACTTATAGAAATGGTATCGGCATTACCTATAGAAGATATATTAAAACTATCATATACAGCGATAGATAAAAAATTAAGAACCATTTTTAGAATTTCAGCTCCCTACATTTCAGGTGAAACCCTAAGATACTTTCATGAAGGTCAATGGTATTCAGCCAATGAAAATAAACTGAACACTCTAAAAAAAGACTGTTTCAAGAATGCAATTTCTACAATTCGTGCTAGAATTAAGGCTTCCATTGAAGAGTAAAAAAATCAAAGGAAGATACTATAAAGCTTTATAAGCTACTGATATAATTATTCCATTGAGGGACAATTATTTACATTGCTTTCTTTTTTTTGAAATCCATTCACATATATCTCAAATTATTATAGAATATCTTCATAAATTTTCATGGAGGTCTTTTATATGACTCAGAAAAAATCGGCATTTGATATTTTAGCACAAACTCTTCCACCTATTATATTACGGAAAGATGTTGGAAAATATCTAGATGGTTTAATTAGTAGTGGGTATTTAGCAAACCTTAATTCAGAGGGGAAAGGTCCAAAGTTCTTTACAAGTGGAAGAAGAGTAGTATATCTTCGCGAAGACTTAATTGAGTGGTTAGAAGTATGGTTACAGAAGAAAGAAAAGTAACTTCTCACAACTTCCGTAATACTATAAGCAACAATGAAGAATGGATTCCAAAATCACAACCAACAAAACAACTTATCCTTGATGAAAAAGCGTTATATGGTTTTGCTAGTGAATTTGTTTATGAAGCAACGAAGCAAAGTGAAGCCTCACTTGCAGCAGTACTCATGACTTTTCTCACGAGATTTGGTTGTGAAGTGTATAATCCTGAAACCCAAGCTCCATTTTTGCAAATTGGTGAGTCTCGACATTACCCTCGTTTATTTGTAGCTATTTGTGGGCAAACCGCAAAAGCTCGTAAAGGAACAAGTGCTAAGCCGGTAGAAAGGCTCTTTACTTTTCAAGATAAATCTCACAAGAAAATACAAACTACACCCGGACCTCTCTCGTCAGGTGAGGGCTTGATTTATGCAGTGCGTGACCCAATATCCATTTTTGATGAAGAAAACAATAAAGAAAAGATTATTGATATTGGAGCATCTGATAAAAGGCTTTTTGTGCTTGATGAAGAATTAGCCGCTGCCCTCAAAGTTACAAAAAGGGAGGGTAACACCCTCTCTACTGTCATTCGTGGACTTTGGGATAACGGCTGTGCTTCACCAATAACTAAAGGTAACAGAATAAGCACTACGAATGCTCATGTCTGTATTGTTGCTCATATAACGAAAGATGAGCTATCATCTAGTCTACAAAATGTAGAACTTCTTAATGGTTTTGGCAACCGTTTTCTTTGGGCACTCGTCCATAGAAGTAAACTCGTGCCACTTCCTCAAGCTATTCCTGATAATATCTTCAATTCTCTTCAAGAAAAAGTGCTTGATTGTATCAACTATGGTAAGCTAAAGAAAGAGTTCACATTTTCTGACAAAACAAAAGATATATGGTGTGATTTATACTCTCACCTTAGTCGAGATAAAGCAGGACTTATCGGAGCTGTTACAGATAGGGCTGAAGCTCAAACGGCAAGATTATCACTTATTTTTGCTTTGCTTGATAAGAAATGCAAAATTGAGCCTGAGCATTTATACTCTGCCCTTGCTGTATGGAATTATTGCGAAGAATCTTCAAAGATAATTTTTAGCGGTCGTGGTGAACATGCTCTTGATGATAAACTTCTTCATTTCCTAAGTAAAGGTGAACTTACTCTTACAGAAATTAGCCATTTATTAAAAAGAAATGTGAAGTCATCTGAAATACAAAACTCTTTAGAAAGATTAATAACAGCTGGACATGTTACTTATTCTAAGCGTGCAACAAGTGGAAGAACAACAACTGTTTTTTCATTAAAAACACTTTAATACAGCTTACGAAAAAACGAATTATACGAATTAAGTTTATAATCTTTTTTCGTATAATTCGTAAATTCGTAAGAAGAGTATAACAAATTATTTAATACCTTTTAATGCTCCTATTTTCTTGAGCCAGTTTACCCATTGTGGGTACAACGGGACTGGTGAGGGAGTACCCTTCAAACCCCTAATTTTAAAATACAGAAAAATGAAAATAGCAAAAAATAGCAAAAGAGATTGCTTTATAAAAGTGCGAGTTTCAGCAAGTGAAAAAGAAATTCTTGAAAAGAAAGCTGAGGAATGTGGTCTTAGCCTTTCTGATTTTTTGAGAGAAAACACCCTTTCTTATCGCTTGCGAAATAACTCAACTCAAAAAGCAATTCTCACAAATTTGGCAAGATTGGCTTCAAATATCAATCAAATCGCAAGGCAGGTTAATATTTACAAAAGCGATGTAAATAAGCTTTCTCTTCTCAAGTGCCTTGTGAATATTGAACAAGAAGTAAAAAGGATTTTATCATGCTTATGAAAGTTTTTGCGCACGGTCAAGGTCGTGGAGAACTTGCCACAGATTATCTCACGGACGAAACTTATGCGAACAGAGACACACGCCCTCCACAGCTTCTGCGTGGCGATTTGGAATTGACTAAAAAACTCATCAACTCCTTAGAAACAAAGTGGAAATACACTTCTGGCGTTCTATCATGGCATCCTGACGATAAAGTTACAGCAGAAAAAGAAATTGAGCTTATGGACGAATTTGAGAATATCGCATTTGCTGGCCTTGAGCCTGACCAATACAATATTCTTTGGGTACGCCATACTCATGCAAATCATCACGAAATGCACTTTGTTATTCCACGGGTTGAGCTTGCAACAGGCAAAGCCTATAATCCTTGCCCTCCAAATTGGCAGAAAGATTTCAATCTCTTATGCGAATACCATAATATCTTGGAGAATTGGGCAAGCCCTGATGATATTGCAAGGCAAAGAGTTTGCACGCCAAGCAATGCATCAATCATACACAATCGTCTGAAAAGGCAAGGAAGAGAAATAAAAAAAGACGAAGGAGATGAAATTCGTGAATTTCTTGTTGATTACGCTGTGCAAAGAATTGAAAGTGGCCTTGCTCAAAATAGAGATGATATTATTGAGGGATTTCAAGAGCTTGGTTTTTCACTCAACAGAAAAGGCAAAACATATATTTCAATAAATTTACAAGAAAGCGAGAAAAAAATACGCTTTAAAGGAGGAATTTTCCATGAGGATTGGCGACTTGAAACAGAAAGCTCAGATGAAATTACAGGAAGATCAAGAAGCTCTACAGAAAGTCTCTCACGAAAGCTTAGAAAACTTCAAAACCAACTTTCAAGAGTCCATAAAAAACGTAGCAATTACAATAGAGAAAGATATAAACAATCTCAAAGAGAAGACAAAGATACTCAGTTACTCGACAATAAAAATCTACATAATCAACTTCATTTTTTTCCTCGTAATTCTCATAAGCATAGTTATAACTTCATGGGGAGTGATTACACTTATGATGAACAAAATCGAAGAGTTGAACACAAGTATAGAAGCACTCACGAAAGAAAAAGAGGAAGTACAAAATACACTGACAACTATGACCGCATACGGTCTAATCCTCCACGAGGACAAACAAGGTCGGTTCATAATTCTTCCCCCAAACCTTCAAGGAGAAATAGGTTGGAAGATAGGAAATCAGAACTCAATAAAGCTCATAGAGGTACAATAAATGAATACAATACAGAATTATTTACAAGAAGCGACAGAAAAAATAGCCACCAAAAAGCAAAATTCTATAAGAAAACCATCTCATACTATAAGAAATTTAAAGATAAAGGTTTTGGCTTTGGAAGAAGAGCAGAAAGACTTAAAAAACTCCTTAGAGATTTTAACGAACTCCTACGACGAATTGAGAAAAACATTCCTTACGTTGTCAGATACCCTAGAAAAAAATCTACTCTAAGAATGAGGTAATATATTCTATTTGCAGAGGTGAGGGTGTGTCTCTTCTTTTGTAGAAGTAAGAGATAAATCCTCATCCTCAACGTACTGCGCTATATCTTCAAGCTTACAATCCAATACTTTACACAATTTATTCAATGTTTTTGTTTCAATATTATCGTTTGCTTTTAGGCGACGAATTGTTTTGCTATCAATGCCACATTTTTCTCTAAGTGTGTATGTACTCACACTTTTTCTTTCCAATACATCCCAAAGCTTATCAAAAATTATCATCTTTCACTCTCCTACTTGACAATATAGGAGTATGGGGATTATAAGGCTTTTAGATAAGGGGATATAATCCCCATATATTATAAATGTCTAACCAAGGATAGGAAAAATGGTTCATATTATTTTTTGTTTAATCGCTGTTGTATTTCTTTTTATTTGGCATAAAAAATTTCAAATGCCGGGTGAATACATTCTTATCAAAGGAGAAATAGAAACATACCAAAGCTCATCTGAGTTTTATGCAAGAAAGCGATTGATTGAACATATAGATATTTTTTCAC
>CAYJEN010000041.1:0-13583 GCA_964369185.1 uncultured Desulfovibrionaceae bacterium | reverse complement strand
TTCTCCATTTTCAAACTTCTCAATCAAAGCTCTGATTTCACTTACTCGCCAAGCAGCAATCCTTGCACTAAATTTAACTGGCTGTGGAAACGTTCCTTCTTTTACCTTTTTAAGAAATGAAGTCCTTCCAATTGGTAAAATTTCCATAACCTCTGAAAGGCGAATAAAGCCTTCTGTGGGTAAGCGTGAAATATCAAAAACGTCTTTTCTCATAATAACTCTCCTTTTGAGTTCTTTAAAGTACAATAACGAACAGCAAAGTTCATTACTGTTCGTTATTGAAGGATAGAGTTCTAGGACTTGTCAATTGTATTTAGAAGTTTTTCGTTGAATAGGTTTTTGTGGAATAATTATAGGTGGTTAGATGGTGTGTATACATTGTTTTTTTTACGTGCGAAGTGTTTATTTTTTGTTGGACTTTGACGTGGACTTTTATGTAATGAGTTTTTAGCCTTTTTAAAGGGGATTTGATTATTTTCTTTTATTGCTTTGCCTTCTTTAACCCAATCCCTTGCTTTACGTGCTTTACTATCTCTATTTGCTGTTGAGGTTGTTGGGTGTAATAATTCTCCTAGCATAGTATTTGTAATTCCACCTTCATGCAACTCTAAAGCAAGAAGCGCTCTAATATAACTAGTCTCTGTATTAAAATCTGCTAAGGTTATAGAATGTTCTTTTAAAACTTTTTGAATAATTTCCATTGCTCCTTTTTCATCTAAAGCTTTTAAAGATTTTCCATTGTAGCAAGGTATTGGCTGTTCTAAGTAGTTGTTATTCATAATCCACCAACAAAAGTATCGTAATGGCATGGCAACTAATAACAGTAAAGCTCCACACATAAGGAGAAACTCTTCTGTTGGTGATTTTTTTACCTTGATAAGTTCTTTCTCTATTTTTTCAAGGCTTAATTTTGCAATCTTAGTTTTATTTTCTGAGTTACAGATTTGTGAGTTTGCGGATTCAAGAATATTATCAGGAAGCAATTTTATAGAATAGTTTGCATTTATTTTATTTATATCTCTTTTTAGGAAATATAGTCTGTGACAAACAAATTTATATTCTTTAGTATTTATTTGAATAAACTTTAATGGACGACAAATCATTTTTTCTCGTCCATCTTTTTTAATAAAGTCTCTGTGGTAATATAATTGTAAGCCATATTCTTTGATATAGTTTGCAATATAAAAAGGTGCATTATTTTCTATAAGTACACAAAAATCTTCTAAGCTTATTAAGTTTTCAGGGTTAATATAGAACTCTTCTGTGTTGAGTGCTCCAAAAGGTATAAAATTGTAATCCATAAATAATCTCCGTTTTTTTATTTGCATTAGAGTACACTAATGTTCGTTATAGGTCAATAACACCATGAAATGCTAGACAAAACTATGAAAATTTTGCTAATTAAGAATTAAACACTAAGTTTGATAACTATGAATTTAGTCTTAATTCATCTAAATAATCTGCCCATGCTTGCATCATTTTTCTGCGTTCAGGTAAAAATTCAGCATAATTATAGGCGGCTCTTACTTTATTTCTTTCCCCATGGGCAAGTTGTCTCTCTATTGCATCGCTATTCCAACCCAATTCATTAAGTAGAGTTGAAGCCATAGAACGAAAACCATGTGCTGTCATTTCTTCTCTTGTATAACCTAAACGTCTGATAGCAACATTAATTGTATTTTCTGACATTGGGCGACTATTGTTATGGCTTGCTGGAAAAACAAATTTTGATTTTGAAGTAATAGGATAGACATCTTGAAGTAGTTTTATTGCTTGCTCTGCTAAAGGAACAATGTGAGTTGTTCTCATTTTCATTTTATGAGCTGGTATACGCCATTCTTTTTGTTCAAAATCAATTTCAGTCCATTCTGCTTGTCTAAGCTCTCCGGGGCGAACAAAAAGAAGAGGTGAGAGTTGCAAGGCACAGTAAACAGGAAAAGAACCTCTAAAGTCTTGCATATCTCTTAATAACTGCCCGACACGTTTAGGGTCGGTAATTGATGCAAAATGTCTTTTTGGTGGTGGCGTCAATGCTCCTACTAGGTCAGCGGCTGGGTCACGCTCTGTAAGTCCAGAAGCAATTGCATATCTAAAAACACTTGAACAAATACTTCTTGTTCTTTGGGCTGTTTCTAAAGCCCCTCTTGCTTCAACTTTCCGTAATACTTCTAAAAGTATTGTAGCTGTTATCTTGCTGATAGGATAAGTTCCAAGGTCAGGAAAAATATTAAGCTCAAGCCTTCTTGTTACAGTTTGCTTATGTCCGCTTGTCCATTTTATAGAAAATCTTTCTATCCAATCTCTTGCAATTTTCTCAAAAAGATATTTTCCTTCTGAAATGGCTTTTTCTTCCTTAAGTTTTTCAGTTGGGTTTATTCCATTTGCAATTTTAATTCTTTGTTCATTAGCTTTAATTCTTGCATCTTTTAAAGATATTTCAGGAAAAGTTCCAATGGTAAGTTTATGTTCTTTTCCTTTCATTGAATATCTAAAGCGCCATGTCTTTACTCCAGAAGGGTGAACTTCGATAGCTAAACCATCACCATCTGTTATAGTATATCGTTTACTCTTTTTTTCCAAGCTTTTGATTGTAGCACTATTTAGTTTCATTCTTTTTCTTACTCCTTTTTTTTTATAAATAAGTGTAAGAGTCTGAAATTATTATTGTATAATAAAATGCTCGTACACAGACATCTATTTTAGCACAAATTTTTGCCTGTGTACAGTCTGGTGTACGAGGTAGATTGCGAACTCTAACGAATTCTATTGAATTCAAAAGAACTCTAATGAACAAAAAAATCCCGTAATAGCAATGTATTACGGGAATATTTTTTTATTTTGAGGTTGAAATAATTGTTTAGGTGGTGGAGGCGGCGGGAATCGAACCCGCGTCCGCAAACAGTCCACGCAAAAGATCTACAGGTTTAGTTCGTGTATGATACCCTTCCTATTAGCCCACGAACAGGCATAAAAAGGGGCATATCCAAAGTCTTAGCTAGCTTGCCGGATATAAACAAGATAGAGCGTCCCTCTAAGTTTTACACCACATATTCGTAGAGGAAGTCAGAATATATGATGCGAAGGGCGAACCCTTCTGTGCTCTTACTGCAATTAAGCAGCTAAAGCGTAGTCGTAATTATCGTTTGCAATTACATTTGTGCCGCTTTTTACGAGGCCAGCGGCGCCTCGACCTGCAATCTTGGTTTCTCCATCCACGTCGAAACCAATGCGCCCCCATGGAGTCACATATACATAAACACTTATTCTAAAATTGTCAAATTCTAATAGAAAATTATTTTTTTCTTATTAGTAATAATTCTTATTGACAATAAGAAGAAGCTGTGTAATTAATAAATTCACAGGCAGTCATGATTATGCCTTCATAAAGTATACAATAAATTTTAGGAGAACTATTATGTCTTTAATAAACAAAGAAGTATCTGATTTTTCAGTACAGTCATTTCAAAATAACGCATTCAATACCATTACTAAAGCAAATATATTAGGAAAATGGAGTGTGTTCTTCTTTTATCCGGCTGATTTTACCTTTATCTGTCCTACAGAATTAGAAGACTTAGCTGATAAATATACTGAATTTCAAGCTGTTGATTGTGAAATCTATGCTGTTTCTTGTGATACTCACTTTGTTCATAAAGCTTGGCATGATACTTCTGATACAATCAAAAAAATCAAATTCCCAATGCTTGCAGATCCAACACATGCTCTTGCTGAAGACTTTCAAGTATATATCAACGAAGCTGGCATTTCAGAACGCGGTAGCTTTATCGTAAATCCTGAAGGAAGAATTGTTGCTTATGAAGTACTTGCCGGTAATATTGGAAGAAGTGCGGAAGAACTTTTACGTAGAGTTCAAGCAAGTCAGTTTGTTGCTCAATTTGGCAATGAAGTATGTCCTGCAAATTGGAAGCCGGGTTCAGCTACTCTTAAACCTAGCCTTGAGCTTGTTGGTAAATTATAATATAAATTTCCATAAATATACCTCTAATAAATAAAACACAATATTATTTCAGTACACCTCCCCAAGTACCTGGAAATATAAAAGCCCGAATCAATAATGAATCGGGCTTCTTTATTATCAGTAGTTAAAATGCTAACTGAATATAACTAGCTAGGTTTTACAACAACTCTTTCTTTTTTCATTCTGCGTTTATGCTCATACATTTTTATATCTGCAGTTTTGATTATATCGTCTGCTGTTGAGTAGAGTGTATAGTCGTCTACATAACAGATACCGTAGCTGGCAGAAGTTAGGTATGGCTTCATAGATTCTCTTGATATAAGTGAGATTTTTTCGCCTGCAATATTTGCCTTATCTTGCGCGTCGTATGGGGAGAGGGCTTTATCAACAATGATAAACTCATCACCGCCAACGCGTGCAATTGTAGCATTTTTATAAACTTCTTTAAGAATGTTAGCAACTGAAAGAATATAGAAATCTCCCTCATTGTGACCGTAAGTATCATTAACTGTTTTGAGTCCATCCATATCAATAAATGTAACATAAAATGGTTCTTGATCACTTAAAAAGTGTTCTATTCTTGTATAGGCGACATCTCTAACTTTAAGAGAAGTAAATGAATCGATATTAGCTTCGTCAGAAAGCTTTCTATATTCTTCTTTACCAGCTTCTAGTGCTTCTGAGAGTGATTCAAATTTGTCTTTATGACTATCAAGAATAGTGAACATGTAATCATAAATAAAGCATACAAAGAAGCCTATTAAAGAACAAACACCTGTTTTTATGACTAGAATAATAGCTTTATCATCATCAATCTGTAGATTATAAAGAAAGAAAGTAGTCGCTAAGCAGTAAGCAAAAATTGTTGAGAGTACAACAAGTGAAAATTGAATTGATTTTCCTTTTTTTATTACTTCAGCAAAACCAGTTTTCTTAAATATAATTCCAACAATAAGCACATAAGGTATAGTTATGAAAAAGAGAACTGTAGTAGTGATTATTCTTAATTCTTGATTTTCAGCAAGTTGTGCAATTGTAATGTCGTACGAAAGGGCATAAGTTCCTATTATAATCATACGCATTGCAATAACATGTAAAGCTAGTGTCAGAGCTCTAAAGAGTACGGTTGTGGTCGACTGTTTAAATATTATCTTCACCTGTGCAAAGTAAAGCGCAAATAGTATGAATAAAGCTATATATTCATATTTAAAACTTACATAGAAAATATAATATAAATAAAGGAAAGTATTGAAAAGAGTAGCAATTCCGTACTTTATTTTTGTATCAGTTCCAAAAAGGCGCGTACTGTAGTAATAGAACGCACCGGCATAAAGAGAGTAGCCAATTGCAAAAAGAGTAAGTAACATTATTTATTCTCCTTTTGCATAGATTTTTTAGAATAGAAAGAAACTTTATTTTCGCGCATTTTTGTATCTACAAGCTCGATTATTTCGTCAACCCCTTTTGTTTTCAGCTCTTTCGTCACGTATAGACTACCAATACTTGCAGATGGACTAAAATCAGCAATTTTAGGCTGTAAAGCAATTTGTTCTTGAACACGATTTGCAATAAATTCTACGGATTCAGGTGAAGAAACATTTAAAGTAATAACTAAAAATTCATCTCCGCTTATACGTGCAGGATAGTCTTCATCACGAGTTGAAATTTTTATAGCTTTAGCAATTGATTTTAGATAGTCATCGCCTTTTTCATGTCCAAATGTATCATTAACGTATTTAAGTGCATTCACATCTAAAAATAGAAGACCAAATTCAATATCACTTTCATGGATAAAGTAGCTTAACTTTTCAAGTACAAACTTCTTATTATAGAGTCGTGTAAGGTGATCAACTGAAAGTTTATCAATAACTTCTTTCTTTTGTGTTAGCAAATAATTATAATTTGACTGCGCAATGTCTGATTCACGCTTATACTTATGTAAGTTAACAAAGTTAATAGTGTAGAAAAACAGATAGTAAAATACTACAAGTGAAGCAGAGCTAATAGCATATATTTGATACGCTTGTTCAGGGTAGTGTAAGTCTGTCACAACACAATATGCATCAACTGACAGATAAAAAACTATAAACAGAGTTGTAAGCGCATGGGTTTCAGAGTAAGGCGAGCTTGTAGAAATACGTGCAATATCGCGATTAAGTGCGAATTTTTGTAGAATGAATATAGCAGATACTAAAATTGCAATTGAAAAAGTAATTAATTGATAGTTATATTTAGGTGTTCTTAGAATTTCATTAGGAGAAACGCCATAAACAAGACTAAAAGTCATGAGTACGGGCAACACGATGGATGCAATATGATAAGAAAATACAACAGCACCAAAAAAAACTTGTTTCAGAGGTGGTTTGGCAATAAGTAAAAACTCAATAAAAAGCAGAACTAATATAGCAAAGAAAGACAGGTAAAAGTAGTCAATAAACGTTGGCAAGGAAAAAGCTAAAAATGTATTTACGCACGCCAAAAAGAAATGCATAAACTTACTGTTAGTAGCATTGTTTAGAATTTTAGAAGCGTAGTGGAAAATTATTAAACTATATATGAAAATAGAAATAAGTGAAATAATATTCCAAAGATTTGAAGAATTTTCCATAAAATTTTTTGTTTGTTATATATAATGCGATGTGCATAGTAATTGATCTTTGTCTACAATCTACGACTTAAATAGTTTACAAATTATATCTTTACTGGTGTTACTTGTCAAGCATAAAGGAGCAACTTCTTTTGATTTTAGAAATTATATATAAATGTATAGAAAAAAAGAATTATAATAATATATTTGAGTTATCAATTTTAAAGGCTTGCTATTCTTTTAAAGAGAGTATACAAGTTTATAATAAATCTAAAACTTTTGAGTGAATAATATGAAATGTACACGTTGTAAAGAACCAGCAATAGTTGCTTTACCTAGTCATAATGCAGCTTTTTGCGAGCCTTGTTTTTTAGAATTTTTTTCTCGCCAAGTAGAAAAAGGTATAAAAGCCGGTCCAATGCATAAAGGGCCGCTTTTTACGCATTCTGATAAAATTCTCGTTGCACTATCCGGCGGAAAAGATAGCCTTGCACTTATGTTAGAACTTTCTTTGCAAGGATATAATGTAACGGGGTTACATATTGATCTTGCAATCGGCGAATCATCCGTCAAAGCTCGTGGTGTTTGTGAAAGATTCTGTAATAAGCACGGACTTGAGTTGATTGTGAAAGAAATGGCAAACGAGGGGGTTCCAATCCCAAAAGTTAAAGCCAGACTAAAAAGACCGATTTGTTCCGCTTGTGGAAAAATAAAAAGATATTATTTCAATAAAACGGCGCGTGAATTAGGTTTTACAGCACTTGCAACAGGTCATAATCTTGATGATGAAGTAGCACGTTTATTTTCTAATACATTACGCTGGGATAAAGGCTATCTAAGCGATCAAGGTCCACTCCTTGAAGATACAGAAGGATTTGGAAGAAAAGTTAAACCTTTGTGGCGTTTAGGTGAATTTGAAACAGCAAACTATGCTTTTTTGAAAGGGATAGAAAATCATCATGCTCCATGTCCATATTCAAGTGGAGCAAGCTTTACAAAATTAAAAAACATCTGGGTAGACCTTGAAGAAGCTATGCCCGGAAGAAAACTTGATTTTTATCAAGGATTCCTTGAAAGAGGAAGACCGGTTTTTGAGGCAGATGAAAAAGAATTTGGTCAAACATTAGAGCCGTGTACAGAGTGCGGATACCCTACCTCTGCCGGCGTATGCGGAGTTTGCCGTATAAAGCAAGCACTCGCAGAAGATGAGTAATCTATGTTTTCAAGAGAAAGGAGTAGTACAGTGGGTAAAGAAGAAATCAATGCTTTTCTTGGGTCTAGCACAGAATACAGTGGTAAACTTGTATTTCAAGGTGCTGTGCGTATTGATGGTATCTTTAAAGGTGAAATCATCAGTGAAGGCAGCCTTATAATTGGTAAAGATGCTCAAGTTGAGGGCACAATTGAAGTTGGCGAATTGATGTTAGCCGGCTTATTTACCGGTAAAGCTCAAGTAAAACGTAAGGCAATGATTCAACGTGGCGGAAGACTTATAGGCGACTTATTTACAAATGTTTTGGCTGTCGAAGAAGGTGCGGTTATTCATGGTGGTGTAAGTATGAGTTCTGAAGTATCTGCTACAGGGAACATAGTAGAAGAATAAGATTTTCTAGAGTTTGTTAGAAAAATAACAAAGAAAAAAATATTTTTTTTCTTTACAAATATAAAAAGTTTTCATATACTCTGCGAGTTATTTATTATTAATTAAATTGTATTCAATTTGAAATAATAAATAATGAGTGTTTTATATTATTTAGAAGGGGGCGGCTAGTGATTGAAGTTAATATAACTCTGTTATTTCAAATCGTTAATTTTATTATCGGCTTGCTTATAATTAACCATTTTATCGTAAAACCTTTACGTGAAGTGATTGCTAAACGTCGTGCAGCATTCAGTTCATTAGAGGGTGATGCAAGTGGTTTAGATAGCAAAGCAAAATCGAAGCTTGTTGAATACGAAGCTCGCCTTCAAAAGGTTAGAGCTGAAGTAACAAGTGCAAGAGAAGAATCAAAAAACCAAGCATTTGCTAAAGCACAAGCTATCAATTCTGATGCAGCTGACAAAGCACGCGAAATTCGCACTAATGCACAAGAAGAACGTGTAAAAGCAAGCGAAGCGGTTTATGCGGATTTACAATCAAAGACACAAGAATTTGCTACATTAGCAACTTCTCGTTTGCTTTCATAATTCAGTAGTATAACACGAGGAGATTATTTTGAAAGCGCAAAAATTTACAACTACATTCGCAGCAGTGGCAGTTTTTCTTACTTTAGCAACCCCTCTTTATGCAGCAGGCGGTGCAGAAAGTGCAGAGTTACCTATAGGTAACTTTCTTTTAAGGGTTCTTAACCTATGTATCGTATTGGGCATGATTTACTACTTTGCCGGCGCTAAAATTAAAGGCGCATTAGTAGGCAGAGGTAAAAAGATTGTTCAAGATATGGAAGACCTTGAAGCGAAAAAGAAAAATGCAATTGCACAACTTGCAGATGTAGAAAAACGTATTGCAAATGTTGAAGCAGAATGTGAAAAACTTCTTGCAGATGGTAGAGAAAGTGCAGAACTTTTAGCATCATCTATTATTGAAGAAGCAGAAAAGCAAGCAAAAGCTATGCTTGATCAAGCAACAAAATCAGCTGAACAAGCTATGCGTTCAGAAATAGCTTCAATAAGAGCTAGAGTTGCTGATGAAATTGTTAGCGAAGTTCGTAAAGGTTTGGAACGTGATTTGAATGATTCTAAGCATCAAGCTTTAATTGATGCTTCCATTGCAAAGGTTTCATCTTTATAACTTTTTTATAAAATACTTCTTGGGGGTATTATGCAACAGTCCACAGTGGCAGCTCGTTATGCCAAAGCTTTTTTTGAGCTTGTAGAAGAGCAAGGCATGGAAGAAGTGCGCAAAGCTTGTGCAGTTCTTGAAGAGTTCAAAAGAGCAATGTCAGAGTCTAAATCTCTTGAGTTGCTTGCTAAAAATCCGGTATTGACTTCTGATGAAAAAAAGAAGGTATTACAAGCTATATTGGTAAAACTTGAAGCGAAATCATACGCATTGCAGTTCTTCAACTTGTTGGTAGATAAACAACGTCTTGATCTTCTTCCTGAAATTGCAAGCCAGTTCAGAGGATTGCTTGACAAAGCAGAAGGAATTTCACGCGGTGTTCTTACAACAGCAATAGCACTAGATGAAAATCGCCAAAGAAGTATTGTAACAAATTTGGAAAAACAATTAGGTTGCAAATTAGCACTTACATTTACAGTAGATCCTGCTCTTATAGGTGGCACACTTATAAAATTAGGCGACATTGTACTTGATTCGAGCCTTGCAACACAAATCAATAATCTTAGTCAAACCATCAAACGAGGCGGGGGTGAGTAAGCCATGCAAATTAAGGCTGAAGAGATTGGAAAAATAATTGAGGAACAAATCCGCAACTACGATCAACGTATCGAAATGAGCGAAACCGGAACTGTGCTATCAGTTGGTGACGGTATTGCTCGTGTATACGGCGTACGTAATGCTATGAACATGGAATTACTTGAATTCCCTGGCGGATTAATGGGTATGGTTCTTAACCTTGAAGAAGATAACGTTGGTGTTGCTCTTCTTGGTGCAGATACCGGTATCAAAGAAGGCGACATTGTAAAAAGAACAGGAAGAATCTTCTCTGTTCCTGTCGGTGAAGCTGTAATGGGCAGAGTGCTAAACCCACTCGGTCAACCTTTAGATGGTTTTGGACCAGTTGAAGCTGACGTGTATAAACCTGTTGAGCTTAAAGCTCCGGGCGTTATGGCACGTAAGAGTGTTCACGAACCAATGCCTACAGGGCTAAAAGCGATTGATGCTATGACTCCGGTTGGTCGTGGTCAGCGTGAGCTCGTAATTGGTGACCGTCAGGTTGGTAAAACAGCTGTTTGTATTGACGCTATATTAGCTCAAAAAAATACAGACATTCACTGTTTCTACGTAGCTATCGGTCAGAAAAAATCAACAGTAGCACTTGTTGCAGAAACATTACGCCGTCACGGTGCAATGGAATACACAACAATCGTTTCAGCGTCAGCGTCAGAATCAGCACCGTTGCAGTTTATTGCAGCTTATGCTGGTTGTACAATGGCTGAATACTACAGAGATAATGGTAAACACGCTTTGATTATCTATGATGATTTATCAAAACAAGCGGTTGCTTACCGTCAGATGTCCTTGCTTCTTCGTCGTCCTCCAGGGCGTGAAGCATATCCTGGTGACGTTTTCTACTTACACTCACGTCTTCTTGAACGTGCTGCGAAGTTGTCAGACGAACTAGGTGCAGGTTCATTAACAGCACTTCCTGTTATTGAAACTCAAGCAGGTGACGTTTCAGCATATATTCCTACAAACGTAATTTCTATTACAGATGGTCAGGTATTCTTGGAATCTAGCTTATTCAACTCAGGTAACCGTCCTGCTATTAACGTTGGTATTTCTGTATCACGTGTTGGTGGTGCCGCTCAGATTAAAGCTATGAAACAAGTTGCCGGTACACTCCGTCTTGATCTTGCTCAATACCGCGAAATGGCAGCATTTGCGCAGTTCGGTTCAGATCTTGATGCGTCTACAAAAAGAACATTGGATAGGGGTGCTCGTCTTACAGAATTGCTAAAACAACCACAATACGCTCCAATGCCTGTTGAAGAACAAGTTGTATCATTATATACAGCTACTCGCGGACACATGGACGATATTGAAGTTGCTAAAATTCTTCCTTTTGAAAAAGGGCTTATTGAATACTTACGTTCAGCAAAAGCTGATATCTTAACAGATATCGCTGAGAAAAAAGCTCTTGATAAAGACATTGAAGCACGTATTGTTGATGCTGTGAAAGAATTCAAGGTAACTTTTAAGGCATAGGGGGAAAATATGCCCTCTTTAAAAGATGTTAAAACGCAGATAGTCGGCGTAAAGAAGACTAAACAGATTACTAAAGCGATGAACATGGTTGCTTCTAGTAAGCTGCGTGGAGCACAAAACAGAATTGAAAAATTCCGTCCTTACGCGGATAAATTCGGTCAAATGCTTCATGAGGTTTCAACAAGAGCCGGTGATTCCGCTCACCCTTTATTAGAAGTTCGTGAAGAAGTTAAAACAGTTTGTATTGTTTTAACCACGTCTGATAGAGGTTTGTGTGGTGCTTTTAATATAAATATCATAAACATCGCAATGGACGTTGCTAAAGAACAAACTAAATTAGGACGTAAAGTTCAATTTATAGTTGTTGGTAAAAAAGCAAGAGACGCTGTTGTGAAAGCCGGTTATGATATTTTGGAATCATTCGTAGATGTTATGAACGATTTCACATTTACATTAGCAACACACATTGGTGAGTCACTCATCAAATTATATGAAAATAAAGAGATTGATGAAGTATACGTCATCTACGGACTTTTCGTGCACGTTGCAAAACAAATTCCTGAAACCATGCTTCTTCTTCCGGTAAAACCAGTAGGCGATACCGATGAAGATCACGCTAGTGAAGTAGAATATGTCTACGAACCTAACGAAAATGCAATCTTGAATGAACTTTTGCCTAAGTACGTGAACTGTCAAATCTTCCGTGCATTACTTGATACATCAGCATCTGAAAATGCTGCTCGTATGACTGCAATGGATAATGCGACACGTAACTGTGACGATATGATTAAATCTCTCACCCTTCTTTATAACAAAACGCGTCAAGCAACAATCACAGCAGAGCTCGTGGACATCGTTGGTGGTGTTGAAGCTCTTAATGGTTAATTGGCGGAGTTGTATAGATTAACTTTATAAGGAGTAGCCCGAAATGACTCAAGCTAAAGGTCATATCGTTCAGGTTATTGGTGCTGTTGTTGATATAGCATTTCCGGAAGGAAACCTACCAAATATCCTCAACGCACTTCAAATAAACAATCCAAATAACGTTGATGCACCTGAACTTATCTGTGAAGTTGCACAACACCTTGGTAATAACGTTGTACGTACAATCGCGATGGACTCAACAGACGGTCTTGTTCGCGGAATGGAAGCAGTAGATACTGGCAACCCAATTATGACTCCGGTAGGTAAAGCTGCTGTTGGTCGTATCTTGAACGTTGTTGGTCGCCCAGTTGATGGTCTTGGACCAATCAACGCTGAAAAGTTCTATCCTATTCACCGTGAAGCACCAGAATTCACAGACTTGAATACATCAGTTGAACTTCTCGAAACAGGTATTAAAGTTGTTGACTTACTTGTACCATTCCCTAAAGGTGGTAAAATTGGTCTCTTCGGTGGTGCTGGTGTTGGTAAAACAGTTGTTCTTCTTGAACTTATCAACAACATTGCTAAACAACACGGTGGTTCTTCAGTATTCGCCGGTGTTGGTGAGCGTACTCGTGAAGGTAACGACTTGTATCACGAACTTAAAGACGCTGGCGTTTTGGAACGTGCTACACTTGTTTACGGTCAGATGAACGAACCTCCGGGAGCTCGTGCACGTGTTGCGTTGACTGCTCTTGCTTGTGCGGAATACTTCCGTGACGAAGAAAACCAAGACGTTCTTCTCTTCATCGATAACATCTTCCGTTTTACACAGGCTGGTTCAGAAGTGTCTGCGCTTCTTGGTCGTATGCCATCTGCGGTTGGTTACCAACCAACTCTTGGTACTGACCTTGGTGCGCTTCAAGAACGTATTACATCTACAACTAAAGGTTCAATCACATCAGTTCAGGCTGTTTACGTGCCTGCCGATGACTTGACTGACCCTGCTCCTGCTACAACATTTGCTCACTTAGATGGTACACTCGTTCTTTCACGTCAAATCGCTGAACTTGGTATCTACCCTGCGGTTGATCCACTCGATTCTACCTCACGTATTCTTGATCCACTCGTAGTTGGTGAAGAACACTATGGTATTGCTCGTGAAGTTCAACAAATTCTTCAAAAATACAAAGACTTGCAAGATATCATCGCAATTCTTGGTATGGACGAACTTTCTGACGATGATAAGGTTATTGTTAACC
>CAYJEN010000040.1:0-15579 GCA_964369185.1 uncultured Desulfovibrionaceae bacterium | reverse complement strand
TGCGTGCGCAATTCATCAAAGATGTTGAAGCCGCAGGCGCAGAAATTGAAGGTAAATACTAGAGTTTTCTTTTTTGTCTCCGACGGCTCAAGGGAATGATTCCCTTGAGAATCCCCATTTTTTTACCTCCTTTGTCGGTAAAAGAATGAGTATCCCTCAATGAAGTCTTCACCTTAGACGTTGTAGTCAAGAAATCTTCTTGAAATTAGAATTGAATTAAGTCACATTTAATTAGCTCTCCCTGCTTTTTGAACCTAAATTTTCTTCTATAGCGATATTTCTCACCGCATGCACTCTTTTTGCATAAGCACAAATTGAAAGCGGTGAAATTAAAAGTTTTTTGGAAGGAAAGGGGAGAGCTCGAGAGGGGGAAACCTTGCTTTTTTTCAAAAAAGTATGGTTTCCCCCTCTCGAATATCAACAACAAAAGGTACTATCTATGAATAAAATGATATATCAAGTGCGTAGAGATAAATTACGTGAAAAAATGTCTGTTTTGGGGATTGATGCTCTTGTGGTGTCTTATGCTCCAAACCGTTATTATCTTTCAGGATTTGAACTCCATGATGGACAATGTAACGAAACATCGGGATATCTTATCATAGCAAAAGACGGAAATGATTTACTTTGTACTGACTCTCGTTATGATTTAGCTTCTCAAGAAGTGTGGGATAAAGAGTACGTTCATATTTATAGAGGTGATTTACCAACTTTCTATAATACTCTTATCAAGCAAAAAGGCTATTCAAGAGTTGGTTTTGATGAGCATTGCCTTACTTATGCATTTATTCAAAAAGCTTTTGATGGAGTAAATATTACTCCTGCTCATGGTCTTGTTGAAGATTTACGCGTGATTAAAGATGCTGAAGAAATTAAAGCAATGAAAGTTTCTGCGGCTCTAAACCATAAACTTATGGAACACCTTCCTAGTTATCTAGAAGAAAATCTTCATAAAAATCTTACTGAAAAAGATGTTGCTTGGTATATTGAATCTTATTTCCGTAATCATGGCGCAAGCGGTAATGCGTTTAAGCCAATCGTTGCAAAAAATGAACATGCGGCTTTACCACACTGCATTCCATCAGATACAATTATTACTGAAGATTCACTTCTTCTTGTTGATGTGGGCGCTCGTCTAAATGATTATAATTCTGACCAAACACGCACATTCTGGGTTGGAAAAAATCCATCTGACAGATTCAAAACAGTTCTTGAACAAGTTCAAGCATCTCAACAAGCTGCAATAGATATCTTACGTCCGGGACTTACAGGACGTGAAGCTTATATGGCAGCTTATGAATCCTTTGCTAAAATTGGAGTAGAGAAGTATTTTACTCATAATTTAGGGCATGGAGTAGGCTTAGAAACTCATGAAGCTCCTAGACTTTCTCCTTTATCCGATACAGTTTTAGAGCCGGGCATGATAGTAACTGTTGAACCGGGACTATATTACTCAGATTGGGGTGGTATTCGTTGGGAATACATGATGCTCATTACTGAAAATGGCGCAGAAAAGTTATAATTAGTAGAAACTCTTGCAGGGAAAGCGTATGAAGTGAAATATGTTTTCCCTTTTTATTTATAAAAATGCTTAAACATAAAAAACCACGCTCAACTTGAATTGAGCGTGGTTTTTATTTAATCTAGAGTTTCGACAAACTATTTTTTGTAAATTTTAACGAGGTTAGTTCCACGTTGAGTTTGTGAAGGGCTGAGCTGACCAGCTGTGATAACAACATCTTCACCATTTGCAAATGCAGGAGAAGTTGCAATAAAGTGCTGAGCGCGCGCTAAGTGGCTGATATCTGGATCATCCATAGTGTAAGAAGGAATAACACCCCAAGAGAAGTTTAAGTCGTGGAGGGTTTGTCTGTTTGGTGTAAGAGCATAAACAAGCTGAGCAGGGCGGCAAGCTGAAAGCATACGTGCTGCTGAACCTGATAATGAGTGAGATACAATGTACTTTGAATCTGCTTTAGAAGCAAGTAAACATGCTGAGTAAGCAAGAAATTCTGCTGTTCCGCCATTAGGTTCGCGTACAGAATTACGTTCAAGAAGAAGATTTTCAGCTTCGTTTGTGATGCATCTCATATATTCAACTGTTTCAACAGGATAGTTACCCATTGCAGTTTCTTCTGAAAGCATAACACAGTCAGCACCATCTAAAACAGCGTTAGCAACGTCAGTTGTTTCCGCACGAGTTGGAGCTGGGTTATTAACCATTGAAAGAAGCATTTGTGTTGCAACGATAACAGGTTTGCCGGCATTGTTACATGCAGCAATAATACGTTTTTGCATGCTTGGAAGTTGTGGAAGTGGGCACTCTACACCTAAATCACCGCGAGCAACCATAACTATATCGGTTTCTTCAAGAATTTCGTCAAGGTTTAGAACTGCATTTTGACGTTCAAGTTTAGACACGATAGGAAGTTTTTTGCCGTATTCATTTAAAAGAGCACGCATTTGACGAACGTCTTCAGCTGTTTGTACAAATGAAATAGCAACAGCATCAACACCAAGATCGATACCTGTTTTAAGATCGTTTTTATCTTTTTCTGTAAGAGCAGGAAGAGGAATTGATTTACCAGGAAGTGCAAGCCCTTTTTTTGATGTAATCATACCTGAACCAAGAGCGGTAAGGTAGAAGCGGTGTTCAGCAACTTTCTTTTCAACGATGAACTGTAAGCCACCATCAGCAAGCACAAGTCTGTCACCTTCTTCAAGAGAGTCAAGTATTGGGTAGTTATCGAAAGGAAGACAAGGAACATCATCTTTTTCTGTGATTTCAGGAGCAAGAAGGAGTCTATCATTTTCAACAACATTAAGAGTATTGTTTGGTAGCATACCAATACGGATTTTAGGACCTGATAAATCTTGCATGATTGTAACAGGAGTTTCTAATTTTTTCTCAATTTCGCGGATATTCTTAACTAAGTCTTGAAAAAATTCAACATTACCATGTGAAAAGTTTAGGCGGAAAATTCTTACGCCAGCTTTTACTAAAGCTTCAATTTTTTCAATGGATTGTGAAGCTGGTCCGAGGGTTGCAACTATTTTTGTACGCATTCTATCATCCTTCGTGTTATAGATAAAGTTTTTAAAAGATATTCACCTATATCAGAAAACGAGAGCGTTGTCTAGTCTAACATAAAATTTTTCACATCAATTATTTTTATTCAATATTGAGAGAATTTTTATAGTTGTTTTATCTTGTAAAATTAGTATCTTATGAGAAAATGTATAAAATATTTTTTTGTTGCAATTAAGTGAAACTTGTGCATAATTAAGGAAAATTTAGAAGGAATTGAGTATCTGAAGAACTATGTATATTGTTGTTGATATAGGTAACACCTCGATAAAGTTCGGTTTTGTTCAAGATGAAAAAATTCTTGAAAGCTTTACTCTGCCATCAGCTGTGAATCTTCATACTATTGACAGTATCGCTCTGCAACTTATAACAATGTTACAATATTCAGGTTTTACAAAAAATGATGTAGAAGAATTCTATATTTCTTCTGTAGTTCCATCGTATGACAGTCAATTTAAAGAAATGGGTAAAAAATTCTTTGATTGTGAAGTCTATATTGTTGGTAAAGATATAACTGTTCCTCTTGAAAACTGTTACGATAATCCAAAAGAAGTTGGTGCTGATAGGCTTGTTGCCGCTTATGCCGCACGAGTGCTAAATCCAGAGATGGAATGTATTATTTCAATTGATTATGGAACTGCTACTACTTTTGACTGTGTAGACGGTAATAAATATCTTGGTGGACTTATCTGCCCCGGTGTATTATCCTCACATGCTGCACTATCAGAAAAAGCAGCTAAACTCCCTCGAATAGCCTTAGAGGTTGAAGAGGGTGGAGCTCAAATTGGGAAAAATACAGCACTAAGCATATCTCACGGATTTGTTTATGGTTTTTCTGCTATGACAGAGGGATTACTAAAAAATCTTTCCGAAGTATTTGCGCAAAAGCCTTATGTTGTAGCTACAGGTGGCTTTGCAAGCGATATTGCAAAGCATGTTTCAAGTATCAATACAGTAGAGCCTAACCTTATATTAATTGGTTTGGTTTTGCTTAAAACAAATAAAAATAACTAACGGAGTTTTTTATGAGTAGTACAATAGCATCAGTTTGGGCAAGAGAAATTTTAGATTCTCGCGGTAACCCAACAGTTGAAGTTGAAGTTTCTTTAGAATCAGGCCACGTTGGACGTGCTGCTGTTCCATCAGGTGCTTCAACTGGTACTCGTGAAGCTTTAGAAATGCGTGATGGCGATAAAGCTCGTTACAAAGGTAAAGGCGTTACCAAAGCTGTTGATTATGTAAATACCGAAATTGCTGAAGCTATTATCGGAATGGACGGTTTACGTCAAGTTTCTATCGATATGACTATGATCGATCTTGATGGAACTGACAATAAAGAACGTCTTGGTGCAAACGCAATTTTAGGTGTATCACTTGCTGTTGCTCGTGCTGCTGCTGAATATCTTGGAATTTCTTTATATCAATACATTGGCGGCGTAAACGCTAAAGTATTACCAGTTCCTATGATGAACGTTATCAACGGTGGCGCACACGCTGATAACAGCCTTGATTTCCAAGAATTTATGATTATGCCTATCGGTGCTGAAACTTTCAGCGATGCAGTACGTATCGGTGCAGAAATTTTCCACACACTTAAAGCTCTTCTTCACGAACAAGGTTATGCAACCAGCGTTGGTGATGAAGGTGGTTTTGCTCCTAACCTTCCTAGCCACGCTAATGCACTTGAATTCTTAGTAAATGCTATTGAACAAGCTGGCTACAATGCAGGAACAGAAATCACTATCGCTATGGACTGTGCTGCTTCTGAATTCTACAAAGACGGTAAATACGTTCTTGCTGGCGAAAATGCATCTCTTTCATCAGCTGAAATGGTTGACTACCTTGCTAACCTTGTTGAAAACTTCCCAATCGTTTCTATTGAAGACGGTATGGCTGAAATGGATAAAGAAGGTTGGAAACTCCTTACACAACGTCTTGGTGATGAAATCCAACTCGTTGGCGATGATAACTTCGTAACTAACCCTGATATTTTAGCTCAAGGTATCGAAGATGGTATTGCTAACTCTATCCTTATCAAAGTTAACCAAATTGGTACACTTACTGAAACTCTTGATACAATTGAAATTGCTAAACAAGCAATGTACACAACTGTTATCTCTCACCGTTCTGGTGAAACAGAAGATAGCTTCATCGCTGATTTAGCTGTTGCTGTAAACTCCGGTCAAATCAAAACAGGTTCTCTTTCACGTTCAGATAGGATTGCAAAATACAATCAACTTATCCGTATCGAAGAAGAACTTGATGATGTAGCAACATACTTCGGACCTATCTTAGCTGCTAGCTTTGGCATCGACGAAGAATAGTTCTAATCTTAAATTAAGATAATTTGAGGGGAAAATCAGTCTTTGAAAAAAGGCTAGATTTTCCCCTCTTTTTATTGTACATTCTGAAAATCCTTTGCTGATAAAGATAAAATCCAATAAATATAAACATCAAAGGCATTATAAAAAGAGGTAGTTATGGCACTTAAAGATAAATTTAATTTTGAAACATCTCCCCTATATGTGATGGACGCATCCGCATTTATTTTTAAGGGTTTCTACGGGAATATGCGGATGACTAGAGGTGATGGCTTTCCAACAGGTGCAATTTATACAGTTGCTCGTATCCTCTTGAAACTCTTGAAAGAAGAAAAACCTAAATATTTTTCTTTTATTAAGGATGGAAAAGGCCCGAACTTTAGGCACGAAGTTTATCCTCTTTATAAAGCAAATAGACAATCAACTCCAGAAGAACTTGTAATGCAATTTGAACCTATTGAAGAACTTGTTAAAGCTCTTGGGCTTCATATGGAAATTTCAAGTAATTGCGAAGCGGATGACTGTATAGCATCTTTAGTAAATAGCTATAAAAAAGAAAGAAATATTGTCATTGTTGGGATAGATAAAGATTTAAGACAATGCCTAGATACTAATGTTCTTATGTGGGATCCATCAGGTAAAGAACAAAAAATTGTTACTCTTGAGAGCTTTAGGGAGTCAACAGGGCTTGAACCTCATCAATGGGCAGACATTCAAGCAATTATAGGCGATTCAAGCGATAATATTCCCGGAATACGTGGAATAGGCGAAAAAACAGCAGAAAAAATATTCAAAGAATTTCCTACACTTGAAGATATACGCGATAATTTTGAAAATCTTCCGAAAACAGTGAAAGCTAAATTTGAAGGTAATCTTGATGCAATGTTTATGTATAGAGAATTAACATCTCTAAAAACTGACTGTTGTCAGCATATTACAAAAGAAAACCTTGAAGTAAAGCCTCTAGATTTAGAAGCTTGCATGACTTTCTTCAGAACTTATGAAATGCCATCTCTTCAAAGAGAAATTGGCGATTTAGCAAAGAAAGGACTCGTACAAGTTTTAGAGCAATCAGCTGAGAAAACAGAAAAAAATACAAAATCTGAAGAAGTTGTAAAAGAGAAAAAAAGCTCTCAATCATCAGGTAATCAGATGAGTCTTTTTGATATGTTCGATTCTCCTCAAGAAGAGAAAAAAGAAATTGAAAGCAGAAAAGATTTGCCTAAAGCAAAAGGTAAAAACATAGCTCTATTAGAAGCGTATCAAGTAGAGCGTAACTCTACAGGTTTCTACATTGCAACTGAAAATGAAGAATTTAGATATATAGGTGATAAGTCACTTTTAAGTGAATTTTTAACTGAATTTGAAAGTATTGTTTGTGTTGACTATAAAAGTCTTATCAAAAATAATAATGCTATTTTTACAAATTTAACTACAAAAATATTAGATATTTCTCTTTTCGCCTATCTTTTAAATCCAGAACAAAGAGATTACTCTTGGAGTAAAATTTCTACTCAATTTAGGGATAAAACAAGAAATATTTCCTTTGATACTCCATCTACTTTAGTCCTTGCTTTAAAAGATATTTTCATAAAAGAGGTTGGAAATGCAAATCTTATGAATTTGTATAAAAGCCTAGAACTTCCTCTTGTTCCTGTTCTTGCGAATATGGAGCAAAAAGGTATTGTGCTTGATACAAAAAGAACCGATGATTTCCTCGTAGAAGTTCAAAAAGATTTAGAAAAAATTACAAGTGAGATTTATTCTATAGCAGGAAAAGAATTTAATATACGTTCAGCTCAGCAAACTGGGGATATCTTATTTAATCATTTAGCTCTTCCAATTTCAGGCAAAACAAAAGGCGGGCAGATGTCAACCTCTCAAGATGCCCTTGAAAAGTTGATAGGTAAGCACCCTATTATTGATCTTTTACTCGATTACAGAAAGCTTGAAAAATTGCGTTCAACCTACCTTGAACCTCTTCCTAAACTGATTGATAAAGATGGAAGAATTCATACAAGTTTTAATCAAATGGCAACGGCTACAGGTAGACTTTCTTCATCTAATCCTAATCTTCAAAATATTCCAATTAGAGGAGAACTTGGGCAAAGAGTACGCTCGTGCTTTGTAGCAGAAGAAGAACATCTTTTGATATCGGCAGATTATTCTCAAATTGAATTGCGTGTGCTTGCTCACTACTCACAAGAGCCAACTCTTCTAGATGCCTTTAAAAATGATGAAGATATTCATAGGTCTACAGCTGCATTATTAAATAATGTTGCATTAGCTGATGTCACCACTGAGCAAAGACAAGCAGCAAAAACAATTAACTTTGGACTCCTCTATGGAATGGGAGCTCGCAAACTAGCACAAGATATAAAAGTATCAACAAAAGAAGCACAAACCTTTATTGAAACTTATTTTGATAGATTTAAAGGTATTAAGTCTTTTTATGACAGAACTTTAGTAGAGGCAAACGAAAAAGGCTATGTTGTGACAATTGCAGGTAGACGTAGACTTCTCCCTGACTTATCAAGCACAAGCAGACAAGCGCAAGCTCTAGCAGAAAGACAAGCAATAAATACACTTATTCAAGGTTCAGCCGCAGATATTATTAAACTTGCAATGTTAGCCGTTTATAATGATGAAGAACTAAAGTCATACAAAGCAGACTTCCTTTTGCAAGTCCATGATGAACTGATACTTTCTGTTCCGAAAGAAAATGCAGAAAAAGCAGGTGAGAGATTGGCTTATCTCATGTCAGCAGTACAAACAGAAGGAGGCGCATTTGCTGTGCCTTTAAAAGTTGAATATGCTGCAGCTCAAAACTGGTTACAAGCTCACTAAACCTATTATGAATCATTAGTAATTGATAGAACTATATCTAGAGCAAACAAAAGTCCCCACTTATAAAAAGTAGGGACTTTTGTTTTATTTTGATATTTATAGTTATTCGCTTACTTCTTCGCTAGTGATTTCAATAGTTGCTTCACTAATTTCTTCTTCAGTTTCTTCAACTGTTTCTTCAATAGTTTCGTTTACTTCTTCAATTACTTCCTCAGTAGTTTCTTCAATCTCTTCTGAAATTTCTTCAACTTCTTCCTCAGTATCAGAGGATTTTAGAAAATCAGGAACAAGGCTAAAGCTTTCACTTTGTTGCATAATTGAGAAAATGAGTGGCTGGTAGTAGAAATATCTATTAATCCAAATTGCTGAACCGTTGTCATTAGAATGCTGACCACGAGCAACACTGTTTGTTGCTTCAACAAAGTCAATTCCATCAAGCGGAGTTTGGTCAATTGTATAGTCACCTAACCAGAGTGGAGTATTTCCTGCAAGTACAAAAATTGAAGGATCCATATTTACATATCTAAATAGAGAACGAATATCAAAGTAAGTTATAAAGATACCCATTTGTTCACCATTTGGAGCATAAGCAGGTCTTCCTACAAGTATAAGCTGACTAGCTTCATCGATTACAATTCTAGCTTCTCTGTCATTTTGACTTGGTGGAAGTTCGCTTAGAGGTGAGAAGTCAAGAAGTGGATATTGTTCAGGAAGGGCACCGGTTACATTGCCATCCATATTAATCAGAATAATTCCGCCAATCCACGGGAATTTATAGAAAAATCCTTGAAGTTCAGTAACTGCTGGAGGTAAATTCAGAATTTCAAAAGCGTGTTCAAATTTAGTAAGTTGATCATCAATTTTCATTAAATTTGTAGCAAGTTGTGTTTCTGCATCTGTAATAGAAATTTGTTGGTCAAGGCTTACTTGTTCAGGTGCGTTTACATAAGTGTAGTAAAGCGAACGGGTTTTTTTCCAAGTTGGTGAGTCACTTACAGTGCTACAACCTTGAATTAACATAACAAGTGCTAAAGTTACTAATAAAGAAATATTTTTTCTCACAGGCATATCCTTATAATTATATTATTGTATTGTAGCTCTTTTTTCTAATCTAGTAGCTAGGTTTCCAAGCATTGTCTGCATTCTTGTAGACATTCCCTTAGTTTTTTCGGGTGTTGATTTAGGCTCTTCAACAATAGTGATTGCTTCTATTTTTTCAAATTTATTATCTTTTAAGGCTTGAATGCGATTGATAAGTTCTGCTTTTTCAACGCCATCAGCTCTTTCAAGAAGTTCTGAATAAATTTTTACAGCTCCTACTGTGTCTCCCTGTTCAGCAAGTAAATCAGCCATAGAGCGTGTTTGAATTGATGCTTTTGGAGAAGATTCATCATTCAATTCATCAAAGACATTATTTTCAAGTTCGCTTTGCTTTGGTTCTGCGAGTAGAACAACAAAATCTTCTGCTGAAGATATTTCAGATTGTGTATCAATATCTAAATTATGTAGTGAATCTTCTTCAAGTAAAACTTGTGCTTGGATTATATCCGCAGGAGTTTGAACTTTTTCTGGATTTTCTTTTAATGGTTCAGCTTTTTCTTCTGTTTGACCATTAGATGATGTGCCATTAGATGAAGAGCTAGGCGCAGAAATTTTACCTGATTGATATTGCTCTATACCGGCTTGAAGGATTTCTACAAAAGAAATTGTAGGATTAGTGAAAAATGTAGATAAAAGAGCAAGGGTTGAGGAAATTGTAGGATTTTCGCTTGCAGTAAGAGTGCTCCAAGTATACCAAAATCCGGGATATTTTTTGAAAATTTCGGTAAATTTATTAAGCTGAATGTGTGCACTTTCCAATTTATCATTTCTAGCAAGGAGGTCAATATAATAGAGTCTTGCTTCGATATAGTCGGGCTGTTTTTCAAGTCCTAGAGCTAGTGCGTCAAGTGCTTCATCAATTCTTGACTCTTTTTCAAGCAATTGGGCATAGGTAAAAAAGACCCTTGAATTTGGGTCTAACTCAACAATTTCTTTATATAACTCAAGTTTATCAATCATTTGATGTCGCTCCAGGCCAATAAGAGTCTTGTTGTTCTTGCTCAAAAATATAAATGATTTCGTCACCTTTTACATAGTTGAGCTGTTGTCTAATAATTTTTTCTAAATAACTTGAATCGGATTGAAGCAAGCGTATTTCATGTGATAACTGTGCGTTTTTATTATCGATATTTTGTAAATCGATTTTTAGGCTTTGCACTCTTTCTTTAGCTTGTTGCCATGCGCCTATACTTTGATCACCGAATAAAAGGGTAGAGGCCGCAAAGGCATTGAAACAAAAACAAATGCCCAAGACTGTGCATTTAATAAGGAAACTCATATCGTTAACCATTATGAGTTCTCCTCGCTATTTTTGTTTTCGTCTTTAGAATTATCTTGTTTTATATCTTGTGGAATATTTTTGTTTTGAATTTGTTTTGAATTTTGAGTTTCAGAATTTGTTTCTTGCGCTTGTTCACTACTCCACGACTCATAAAAATTATAAAAATATCTATAGCCGGAATAAACAGTTAGGGCAAAGGCTACAGCAAGTAGAACATAGCCTATAATATTAACATCGTAGCCAAAAACAGGGTAGTGATAGATTAATGGTCCAAGTGCTAGACTTTGGAATATTGTTTTTAATTTTCCGTACTTATCTGCAGCAATAACAATACCTTCATCGGCGGCAACGGCTCGAAGTCCTGTAACGGCAATTTCTCTGATAATGATAATGATAACAAGCCAAGCCGGTATCCATGAAAGTTCTACAAGCAGTATAAAAACTGAACATATCAGTAATTTATCTGCAAGTGGATCAAGAAATTTTCCGAAGTTGGTAACAGCTTTATCACGTCTTGCAATGTATCCATCTAAAATATCACTTAATGATGCAAGAGCAAAGAAGAAAGTAGCAAAAAAGCAGTTTATAGGTGATGGATAAGAAAGAAATATAAGCACAGGAAAAATAGCTATAATTCGCATCAGAGTAATTTTGTTTGCAAGATTTAGCTTGCTGAATGAAAAAGCTCTGCCGGATTTCATGCTATTCTCCTTTAAATACTATTTTTTTTAGGACTATAAGGCGATTTCTCACATATTGCAAGCTTTTTTTAAGTGAATTTAATTAAAATATCTAGAAAAAGATTAGTGATTGTCAAAACCTTTTGCTGGAATATGATTTCATACGTATTTTAGAGGAGTAATATATCTTTGACAAAAGTGATGAAAGTCTTTATCTAGGTACAGATTAAATTAAAGATATTCCTAATAGGTGTAAATAAAAATATGGCAAATTTTCATGTAGTGACATTCGGGTGTCAGATGAATGTGAACGACTCTTCATGGCTTTCAAGAGCGTTAACCTCAAAAGGGCACAAAGAAACAAAAGCTAACGAAGCGGACTTTTTTATTCTCAACACTTGTTCTGTGCGTGATAAACCGGAAAAAAATGTGCATAGTACAATAGGTAGACTTAGAAAAGTAAATCCTAAAATGTGGGGCGTTGTAATGGGCTGTGTGGCTCAACAACTTGGCGAAAAACTCTGTCAGAAGCATACTAGTGTTAGACTTGTATTAGGTACTGATACTCTTCACAATGCTCCGGAATATATTGAAGAAATTCTACAAAAAGATAGCGAACATCCTCTTTTTAATATAAGAACGAAGGATACCTTTACTGAGTTTAGCTCAATCTTCCCAGATAGAGCGCATTATCTCGATGAAGACAGTAAAGAGCATGCAGTCGCCTATGTTAATATAATGCAGGGTTGTGATAACTACTGTGCATATTGCATAGTTCCATATACTCGTGGAATTCCTAAATCTCGCTCAACTCAATCAATTCTCGATGAATGCAAGGCTTGGCTTGATAAGGGTGTGAAAGAAATACATCTTCTTGGGCAGAATGTGAACGCTTTTGGTCTTGATAGACTAAATGATGGAATTTCTTTTCCTGAACTTTTACGTAAAATTGATGCCTTAGACGGCGTAAAACGTATACGCTTTATTACTCCTCACCCAAAAGATTTAGCCGACGATACAATTGAACTTTTTGGTGAATTAGAAAGTTTATGTCCTCGTATTCATTTACCTTTGCAAGCCGGAGCAAATAGAACTTTAGAAAGAATGAATAGAAGATATACCCGTGAAGATTTCATGGAACTTGTAACAAAACTTCAAAAAGTCCGCCCTGATATGGCATTTGGTTCAGATATTATTGTGGGCTTTCCGGGTGAAACAGAAGAAGAATTCCAAGATACGCTTGATATTATGAAAAAAGCGCCGATTATCTTCTCATATTCATTTGCTTATTCGGATAGACCGGGAACAAAAGCATCTGTTATGCCGGATAAAATTCCTCAAGATGTACAGATGGATAGATTAGAAAGATTACAAAATCTTCAAAGAGAACTAAGTGGTGAATATATGAGTACTTTTGTAGGGAAAACCTTAGAAGTGCTTATTGAGGGAAGAAGTAAAAAATCTCCAACTGCGCAAGCTCGTGACATTTACGGAAATACCGTACATATAAAAACAGATGCTCCTGTAGGTGCGCTGATTCAAGCAAAAGTTGTGAGTGCACACCAACATTCACTTACTGCGGAACAAATTGATATATAAGGAAATTAAATAAATATGACTAATAATAATTACGATGCTCTTGCCCTTTTTTCAGGTGGACTTGATAGCATTCTAGCTGCTTTAACTATCCAAGCTCAAGGTTTAAAAGTTAAATGTATCCATTACACTACGCCTTTTTTTGGCTTTCCTGAGAAAGTTGAGCACTGGAAAAATGTATATAATTTAGATATTGAAGCTGTTGATATCGGTGAAGACTACGCAACTATGCTGCAGAACCCTATATATGGTTACGGCTCTACATTAAATCCTTGTGTTGATTGTAAAATCCTCATGATGAATAAAACTCGTGAATTGTTGAACTTTTATAACGCAACTTTTATCATTTCCGGTGAAGTGCTTGGTCAAAGACCAATGTCGCAAAGAAGGGATACATTAAACGTCATAAAGCGTGATGCTGATATTAAAGATATTCTTCTTCGTCCACTTTGCGCTCATCACATGGAAGAAACTAAGCCGGAGCGTGAAGGTTTGGTGAATAGAAGTTTATTACATAGTTTTTCAGGAAGAGGAAGACAGCCTCAGCTTGATTTAGCAGAAAAACTTGGAGTGAAAGATATTCCAACTCCTGCCGGTGGGTGTAGGCTCACTGAAAAAGATGCTTCTGCTCGTTATCTTCAAGTGATGACATTGCATACAGTCAGTGCTGAAAATTTTGCTCTTGCTAATATTGGAAGACAATTCTGGCATACTGAAACTAACGATTGGTTAATTATAGGAAGAAATAAGGACGATAATCAGTCTCTCGAAAATCTTCAAAGAGAAAATGATGTTCTTATGCGAGTAAACGGCTTTCCTTCACCTCTTGGTCTTATCCGACCAAAATCGCTCGACAAAACATTTTCTCATGACTTTTTAAATCAAGCTGCATCGATGTTAGCCTCGTATTCTCCTAAAGCTGTGGAATTTTCCAAAAAAAATAATGATGTAGAAGTTATAATTTATAAAAATAGTGTTCAACATGTTGTAAATATTAGACCTTTGCGTTCAAATATTTTTGCAGAACCGGATTGGAAAAGCTTGCAACTTGAATTGAAAAAACGACTTAAGTCAAAAAATACAAATAGTTAGATGTTGTAAAAAAAATCGTAAAAAAATCGATTGATTTATATATTTTACTTGACTTGTTGTGAATAACTTGTCATAGTTCATTTTAAAGAATGCATCTGAACCAAATTAATTTGTTTTTTTGCATTATAACACTCTGAGAGGTTTATTATGACTAAGTCCCTTTATGTTGGCAACTTGCCATGGTCTGCAACTGACGACCAAGTACACAGCCTATTTGCTGAATTCGGTTCAGTAGTATCTGTAAAATTAATCAACGATCGTGAAACAGGAAGAGCTCGTGGCTTCGGTTTCGTAGAAATGGAAGAACCAGGCGCAAGCGCTGCGGTTGAAGCACTTGACAACTCTTCATTCGGCGGACGTACACTCCGTGTAAATGAAGCTAAACCACGTGCACCACGTCCACCTAGATTCTAAACTATAAAAAACCCTGTTTTACAGGGTTTTATTATAACGATGTTTGCTTTTTTTGAATTTACTTCGGTATTTTCAAAAAAAGTTTTCTAGTTTAAAGCTTTTGAAAAACAAATAATAAATGTTGCCTGCTTGCTTAGTAGATGTTTTCTAAAATAATTTTATCCATTTTGGAGTCTGTTTTACGCACAGTTATAGTAAATTTTATTCGAGTTATTTATATTTTTGATAAACACCTCGTATAAAAAATTTTTTTGTCAAAGAAGAATATCATTTTTTTAAAACAGACTCTAGTTCTAAATCTTAATATAAGATAGAGAAGTTTTCTTAAATTAAAATTTATTTATCCTTTTTTTTAAACCAATGCGGTAGTAATAAAATAGCAATGAAAATTACTACAACAGGTAAAATAAATACTTTTATTGTATAGCCGAAGGTTTGTTCGGTAAGTCCTAGTTCAAATGAAAAAAATCTGTGAAAAATATATACTAAAATGCACAAAACCACAGTTATAAGTCCCCATTGGTACCAAGTTAAATTAACCTTGCCGCTTTTTTGTAAATACCAAGCGAAAACTGTGAAAAGTCCTAAAAAGTAACCAAATAAAAATAGATACATACTTACTCCTTTATCATTTTAAATATTAGAATACTAAAGCATGTTATATTCAATTATAAAAGCTACACCTAACACAAAATCTATAAATCAGTAGAGTGTGAAAGTTGACTACAATTCTAAAAAAGTATAGTTTAGAACTGTTGATTAGTCAATACAAATACCTAGAAGTATAATTTTACTTTGTTAAAAGCATGTTATTGCAGTTTAATAGATAAAATCTATAGGTAATTATTGATAATGTTTAGAAAAACACCCTAGATAGTGTCGGTGTAAGTGTCTTTTGACTTGTCTTTGTGTCAGATTTCAAATATTTTTCAGTTAGTTATGTTTTGATAAATGTCTTCAAAATATTTTCATCTTATTAATAAAGGGTTTGATACAAGCCAAAATTCTTCTCGCATTGACACTACCTAATAACAGAAAAATTTGAGAGAGTACTTATGTCTGCAATTTTCAATAAGGTGCGTTTACTTACCCCCGGTCCAACAGATACCCCTGATAGAGTTCGTCTAGCAATGGCAATACCTATGATTCACCATAGAA
>CAYJEN010000039.1:0-16777 GCA_964369185.1 uncultured Desulfovibrionaceae bacterium | reverse complement strand
ATCGATAAAACAGATGTTCCGCTTGCTTTGCTCTTGATAAGTTCTTGTATATCAGTTTGTTGTAGGTAATGAAACAAATAAAGAGGGTCAATGGTTTTCGCTCGAATAATAATAAATGAATTGCCAGGCAAAATAGGAAGTTTATATGAAGATTTATCACTGTAGCCATTTATTTGGCTAAGCTTTAGAATTTCTTCGCTTTCTTCATTTATAGAGCTCTTATAAAAACCGACTGTACCAATAGTTGCTTTGCTCCCTTTGAAAGCTAGTACAATATCAAAATCTTGCAAAATAAACTGAGCAAATTTTGCGGAAAAATTATCGACTCTTACAAACTCAGCATCGTCACTTAGATAAAAACCTGTAAGAGTATCAATATCTTTGAGTGTAACTTCTCGAAATAAGTTTTCCCCATATTTCTCAAAATCCTCGTGAGATTTACATTCAGCGGTCACATTTACACGCACATCCTGACAACGCAAAACCTCTGCATAATCACTCAAAGGTCTGTAGTCTTTGTTTATAGGTGTTTTATTTTGTGCAATATAATAACTAGGCGCAAGTCTTTGACTTACTTCACTTAATAATTCAGAATTTGAAAGTTCTAAATAAACATTTTTGTCTTGTTCACGTATCAGTTTATTGATTTGATATTGCGAAATGTTCGAGTGCTGATGTAGGTCTATCAGTTTGATATTATTATTGTTTAAATTATTTAGAACAAGCAATGCAGGATAATCTTTATTTCCTTCTCGAGTTGGTTGAGCTAATTGAAAAACGTTGTCTATACGATTTTCGGAAAGTAAGTCTTTTCTAATCGATTGATATTCTTCATTACTTAAGAAGTTCCATGATGTATAAATCAAATTTGTATGAAAATCTTTCATAACTTCAAAGACTTCTTTGTCAGCAGAATTTTGCATATACTGCGCAAGAATAATATTATTTTCTTTTATAATTTCAGTATCTTCAAAGTTCCATTTAATGGAATCTGACTTCTCTAAGTATTTTTTTATGCCTTGAATAAGGCTATCGTCAATATTTTTAAAGTAGACTTTCTCAATTTTATTTTCAAGCAAAAGAAGAACAGGTAACAGTTCAATATTATTCAAATAAACATTTGAAATTGAAGATGTTTTGACCTGATTATAAAGTGTTGATGCAAGAAATACACAAAGCGATGGCGCAGGAAAAAAGTTTTTGTAGCGCACACGTAGAGTCATTAAAATATAAAACAAATTTAGGTTTTTAGAGAACTTTATATTTGTATTGACCAAATGCTTTTGAATTTCCTCGAGATAAAAGTCTACTTTTTCATTATATTTTTTCAGAAAAAGGCTAAGAGCCTCAACAAGTGAAGCAGAACTCGGCAAAGAGTCAAAAACCTCTTTAGTTATGACCCTATAATCTTTTAAAAATTCTCTATCGTAATATATCATACCCTGAATTTACCCTCTTAATTTTCTCTTGACAAGAAAAAGATTTTTCCCTATTTACAAAAAAAGACAATCACTACCTAATATTTTTTAGAGTATTTGATTCTCTTTGTCAAGTTTTGAAATTTTGAAAATAAATAAAAAGGAGTTTTAATATGCAAACAGCAATAATCGATGAAAATGGAACACAAGTAGGTCGTATTTTAGTAAATCATGAAGAAATACAAACAGTTCTTTTAAGTGATGATATTTTAAAAACAAACCTTAGAGAACAGTATCTGTTTGGATTTTTTGACCCTGAAATACTACCTATCGAGGATATGGATTTCAGCTGTCTTATTCTTTATAATAGCGAAGAACTTGCTGAAAGATACTGGAAATATGACCCTAGTGACTCTTATGATGATATTTCTGACTATTAATAATAGGAATCCTATATGCGACCTTCAGAAAAATTGAAAGAAAAACTATCTGAACTTATTGAAATTATCAAGAATAATGAATATTTCTATAATCTTAGAGTTTTTGGTTCAGTAGCAAACGGAACTGACACACAAGAGAGCGATATTGACTTTTTGGTAGATGTAAGTCCTGAGTGCAGTCTTATAGACTTTATCGCTTTTCAGCAAGAACTTGAAAAAATACTGCAAATTCGTGTCGACTTAGTTGATTCTTCTAGAATAAATCCAGTAGTGAAAAAGACAATAAATAAAACTATTTCTATCGGGTAAAGTTTCGCTTACTATTGGATTCTTTTTTGGAATTCTGATTTTTTATTGATTAATATCGCCAATAGGATTTCTTTTTTTGTTCCCGTTTCAATGACTTTATTTTTATAATTGGCTTTTGACACACAAAACAATGAGATATATACTTCTAAAAAGGATTGAATAATGCCAAGACTTACTGATAAAGAGGAGCTTGAATATGCTAGAAAAGCATTAGCGCATTCCGTGCGGGTAATTATGAAGAAGGTGAAAAGTACATGAGATTTCTACCTATTTGCACTTCAACTGGAAAAATTATAAAAGGGGTATCAGAGATTGAAATTATAGAAGACAGTTTCAGATATATGACAAATCTTTTCTTCAAATTTCTTAAATAACAGGAATGTACTATGTCAAAACTAGCAATTATAAGCGACATTCATGGCGCATTTAAAGCTCTTGATACAATCGCAGAAAAAACAAATGCCAGCTATATTATCCAGTGTGGAGATTTTGGCGTATGGAATAGCGATACAAAACATTTTTTGAAATATTCGGGTAAAGCTCCTGTCTATTGGATAAGAGGTAATCACGAAAACCATGATATGCTTGATAATATCTTTGGGAAAGATGATGGCAACCATAAAATCCAAGCTATGAAAAGTGAATATTTTCCTCACGCTGATAATATATTCTTGTGTAATTCAGGTACAGTTTTAGAGCTTGGGAAAAAGAAAATTCTTATGCTTGGTGGCGCAGATAGCATTGATAAGGCTCGCAGAATTGAGTTTTCATCATGGTGGCGACAAGAAATTCCATCAAAAGAATGTCAAGAAAACGTACTGAATACAGACTATAGCGATATTGACATTGTTGTTTCGCATACTGCTCCTGCATTTATTGTAGAAAAAATGCCCTTGATAAACACGCACTTGTTTACCGATGAAGTGAACTATCATGACCCTACAACTGAGTATTTAGAAGAGTGTTATAAGTACATAAAATCTAAAAACAACAAACTTAAACAATGGGTGTATGGACATTTTCACATGTCTTTTAACTACAAGTCAGACGAGTGCAACTTTATTGCTTTGAATACCCTAAGTCCACATAATGTGCCTCTTATCAATAAAGATTGTTATACTGTTATTGATTTAGATTGAGGAGTTGAATTATGCCAAGATTAACAAATGAACTTGAATTAGAATATGGTAGAAAAGCTTTAGCAGCATTTCAAGCAAAAAACTTTGAAGAGCATAAAAAATATATGAAATTAATTCCAGTTGAACCTTCTATGGCAAAGATAATAAAGAAGGTAAGAGGTGTCAAAGCTATAGAAGAAAAAATTGCAGAAGGCTATGATTTTTCAAGAGTAGAGGAAGAATATGGAAAAGATTGGTTATATAAGTAATTTATAGAGTTAAAACTTTGCATCAACTATATTACTGTATAAAACAGCGGAGTTTATATGCGACCATCAGAAATTTTAAAAGAAAAAATACCTGAAATTATTGCGGTTATGAAAGACAATGAATACTTCTGTAATCTCAGAGTTTTTGGTTCAGTAGCAAATGGAAGTGACACAGAAGAGAGTGACATTGATTTTTTGGTAGATATCAAACAACAATGCACTTATTTTCCACAATTTCAACTTGAACGAGAGTTAGAAAAAATTTTAGGAGTAAAGGTTGATTTAGTTGTTGAAGCAGAGTTGAATCCTTTAGTCCGTAGAACAATAAAGAACATCTTGTCGATTAACGGTTTAGCTTTAAAATAGTCTATAGGTGGTTACAAAGTTGCGATGAAACATAATTTAACGCTTGAAGATTTGAGTATAGAGGGCTGGATTGCTTTTTCACAGGCATACAATAAAGCTAAAGAAGAAAGTTTTGAAAAAGCAAAAAGAATATATTCTACGCTCAAACACTCCAAACAAGTCTCAGAGAGAAGAATGCAGACTTCTACTCCTGCTGAAATTGAAGCAAGCAGGACAAGAGGTTTTATCTTTTACTCAGACCCTCCAATAGAAATAGCCGACGAAGATTTAGAAGAGTTTGTGTGGCTGAAAATGTTGAAAGGTGTTACAATTCGTTATTATGATAGAGATGATAACTAGCTTGAAGAACGTCCTGATGGCTCTATAGTTATTATAAAAAAGGTTGAAGAGATAATAAATAAACTGAACTACTACATATAATATGTATTATTATTCTTTTGTAATTCCATATTTTCCATTCTCGCACATTTTATATTCTAAAATAAGACCATAGTCAGATAATTTACTAAGAAGTTCAAGTGTACCATCTTTATTTGATATTGTATATGTAGTCTTTTTGCCAATAAAAAGATTTTGAAGATAGGTAAGACGAAGATTTTGAAGAGATTCCTTGATTTCATCAATATTTAGTAAATTATAATTATTAAATAAAAGGTCTTCTTTATAAGAGGTTTCTAGATTAGGTGAACTCAATAGTTTTATAAGTAATTGGTAAGACAACTTTTGACGATTAGTAGTAATATCATAAATATGAGTAATTGCTAATTCATAAATTTTGTCTTGTATATTTAGGTCATACACATCATATCTTTTATATAATTCAGGCAAATCATTTATGTCTAAATTATTTTCGAGAATGTGAAATAGGATTTTAGAAGTATAGTTATCTTTTATAGTTATTACATCCTTAGTAAAACCTAGTAAGCTTAACTTAATTTCATCAGCTATTGTATTTCTATCAAGTATATAAAGTAATTCTGTAAGTTCAAAAATATCATCATTCATAATTTCTTGATAAATTGAAATATTTACTTCAATAAACAAGTACAAACTATCTTGATAGTTCTCTCGTATAAAAATGAGGTTTTCAACTGTCATTGTAATAAAATGATTTTCAATAAACATTTTAATTTTTTCAGTATTTAAGTTTGGACAATTAAAAATATCGTCGTGATAATTCATACTACTTAGAATGTTTTTTAGCTTATCATTAATTACTCCTTTAGAGATAATTATATCACGTAAAAATAAATATTCATTTCTATCTTCTTCTGTTTTTATAGAATAGTTAGCAATTATAGAAGGTATTGAGTTGTTGATAAACCTAATCAAAGTATCATCAAGTTCTTTTTTTGCGAAATATGTAATAATATTTTCAGTATCATACTTTATGGCATTATTTTGTAAGATTGTTTCCCAAAGATTTTCGTCAATACTGTCAAAGTTGTCTAATATAGTTTTTGATCCATTTAAATATTGTAATTTTTGTTCATCTGTAAGTTCATTGCGATTTAAAATATACTTGATGGTTTCAACTGTGTCACTATGTTCTTCTTCATAATCTAGTAATATGTTCAAATAGTTATTGAAATTTGATTTAATATAGGAAACAATAGGTTCAGATGGTTTATTAAATAGTTCTGTAGTAAGTGATATTTTTTCTTTCTTCGTAGGTTTATAATATTCAAAAAGAACAAAATCCAAATTAACTTTATTGAGTTTGTATAAGTTATTTTTATATATATCGTTTAAATTATTAGGCGTGTTCTTATAAACGATATCTAAATCATTAATTTGTACAGAAATTGATATTAGTTTTTTAATAATGTTTTCCCAATTACTATAAATTACAGGGTCTGGGTATATATAAATGCTACTTAAAAAGTGAGCCACTTTGAGTGGTTTTGCTCACGAATATTTGAGCCACTACTAAAAATTTCCTATACTTCTTTTTAGCGAAGTGTAGGAGGCAGAAAGGTGGTTATCACGGTGGAAATTTATCAACAGATACGTAGGCTTCGGCTTGATGGTCAAAGTCAGAGGCAAATAGCTAGAATATTAGGTGTTTCTCGTAACACAGTAAAGAAATACTGGGAAGGAGAGGCTGTTCCTTGGGAAAGAAAAGATTATCCCACAAGAAAGCCAAGAGTAATTACTAACGATATAGAATTATTTATTAAATCATGCTTTAAAGAAGATGAAAATCTGAAATTGAAAAAGCAAAAGCATACTGCTAAAAGAATTTTTGACAGACTGATTGAAGAGCATGACTTTCAAGGTTCATCATCTGCCGTTAGACGTGCAGTAAACAGAATTAAAGATACAATAACAAAGAGTTATGTGCCTTTGAGTTTTCCTATTGCTGAAGCCTTGCAAGTAGATTGGGGCGAAGCTACAATCTACCTAAAGGGGCAGAAAACAAAGATAAATCTTTTTTGTGCGAAACTTTGCTATAGCAATGCGCCTTTTGTAATTGCATATCTCAGGCAAAATGAAGAAAGCTTTTTAGAGGCTTTTACACAAACATTTCAATATCTTGGTGGAGTTCCTCGTAAGGTGATTTTTGATAATGCCAAAGTTGCAGTGAAAGAAGGTTTTGGTTCTCAAGCAAAAAAACAAGCGGGCTATGCAGCTCTAGCAGCGCATTACGGCTTTGAAGCGGTCTTTTGTAATGTCGCCTCTGGCAACGAAAAAGGACTGGTTGAAGGACTTGTCGGGTATATTCGCAGAAATGCGCTTGTTCCAATCCCTCAAGTTGAGACTTTAGATGAATTAAATAAGCTCCTTAGAGATAAGTGCGAACAATATCTCAACCGAACTATAAAGGGAAAAAATGCAAGCGTCAAAGAACTTTTTGACAAAGAAAAGCAGATTCTTTATCCGCTTCCAAAATATCACTTTGAAACCTCTAAAAAGAGCATAACAAGAGTCAACCGTTTTGCTACAATCCGCTTTGAGAGCAATAATTACTCTGTTCCAATTAAATTTTGTGCTAAAGAAGTAACGATTAAAAGTTCTCCTCATCACATCAAAATTTTACACGAAAATACTCTTATTGCTGAACACACAAGATCTTATGAAAAAGATAAAGATATCTATATATTAGAACATTATTTACCTTTACTTGCGACAAAAGGTAGAGCTATTTTCTACGCAAAACCAGTGCAAAACTCCTTGCCTGTAAAGTTTTATAACTGGTTATCATCACAGGATTTTTCACCAAAAGAAGTTATAGAAATTCTCTATCGTTACGTTGAAGAAGGTGACGGAAGTCTTGAAAACATCATGTTAGGCAGAAAAAAAAATAGATGTAATCAATGCACAAAATGTAGATCAAGTGTCTGAAAATATAGACATTTCACTTTATGATAAACTTTTAACCAAGAAGGCAGTATAAATTATGGATGCAACTTTTGAACAGATTAAATATTATTCTAAGATTCTGAAAATACCTACTTTTACGAATTATGACGATGTGATAAGGCAAAGTGGTACAAATGTAAACCTTGCTCAATTATTGCTCGAACTTATGCAAAAAGAGAGCGAAAATCGTCAAGAAAATCAAAATAAACGCAGACTAAGAACGGCTGGATTTCCTTTCCAGAAAAGTTTTGATGAGTTTGATTCATCTCAATTAAATTCTTCAATTTCAAGCATATTTTTGCAAGAGCTTAGTCCTTGTGATTTTATAAAAAATAAGCAAAACCTTGTGATGATAGGAAATCCGGGGCGAGGCAAAACTCATTTGTCGATTGCTTTGGGGCTAAAAGCCTGTCAACAAGGCTATAATGTGCTTTTTAGGAATGCTGCCTCTTTGTCGACTCAGCTTTGTGAGGCAAAGGATCATTATCAGCTTGGGAAGCTGGAAAGAAGCTTAAAAAAGGCGGATTTACTCATTTTGGACGAGCTTAGCTATTTAAGTTTCAACAGGCATCAATCAGAACTCCTGTTCAAGGTGATTTCTGATCGCACAGAGAACGCCAGCACGATTGTCACAACGAACTTACCATTTTCTAAATGGACGGATTTATTTGAAAATACAACCATGGTTGCAGCTCTTATTGACAGGCTTACGTATAAATCACACGTCCTTGATATGACAGGTGAATCTTATCGATTAAAGGCAAGTTTAGGGCAGGATTAATTTTAACTAAGGTGGCTCAAATATTCACGCCTGAAATTTACAAAGTGGCTCACTTTTTCACGCGCACAAGTGGCTCAAAATTTCATGCGCAGATGGCTCACTTTTTCGTTGACGTTTATAATACTCTATAGCGAGAAAAGTGAACTTATGGCAATTCCAATCACTAACCTTACTATGATTTCTTATGAAGTCAAGAAGTTCAGGATGAGCTATAAGTAACGAATGTATAAATTTACCTCTTTCCTTATTGGCATCAGCAAATTCAAAAATAAAATCAAAATTTTCATGAGTAATCAATAGTTCATATATTTTTAGATAATCTTTTTTTAGCGACTTGAATAAAAAATACTCAAGTAAATCAAAATTTAGTATAGCTGCTCTATCAAAATAGTTATCTTGCAATTTTGAAGTGATTAGCTGAACATCTTTTAATTGGTATGAAAATTCTTTTGCTCTATTTTCAGCTAACGAGCGTAAGAACAGCTTGTCTTCATAAGAAATAGAATTTGGGTAAAAATAATTCATATAGTCAGAGTAGGTAGAATCAATATTTCCTGATAAAATAAGATATTGCAATAGTGGGTAATCGTGTAAATCAATGGAATTAAGTTCAATATTTGATGTCGAATACTCAAGTCTAAAAAATTTCTCACCTACGTCGAGCATAAGAAGTTCATGTGTTTCCATTTTGGACGTTTCATACAACTTGTTTTCACATTTATTAATTCGCTCGATAAGTTCTTGAGTCGTATCGTTTATTATTGTAGTTTTATATCCAACAAGTTGCGCTTTATCAAAATTTTTAAAGAAATCCAATTCACCTTTAAAATTTTCATAATCTCTATCATAGTAAGCATTTGTTACTGAGCGTTGCAGTGGAGAATCTTTTAGTAAAGAATAAAATGCTTTTATAGCAGATTCTTCATATTTCAATTGTATTTGAGTATTTGCTAACTCTTGTTTAAGTCTTTCAATCTCTTCTTTTGTGTTTTTGATAAGTTCGTTTTGCAGTAATCCTTTTTGCTGGAATAATGCATATAATACACCTTTTCTTTGATGTAATTTGGCAAAGTCTTGTGGGAAAATGTTTTTATAAATGACTATAGCTAAAAGCTTATCACAGTTTAACTCATGTGTGTTGTTAGATTTAGTATTATTTTTATTAATTTCCTCATAATACACCCTATATTCATTATAGATATTATTTACTACTCGCATATCATCAATATATAATGAAACCTCAGATAAAAACCCAGAAGATGGATTAACTTCTTTTGGTGTATCTTCAAAAAGTTTTGTAAATACTTCTAACGAGTTTGAACTATCAATGACTGGTACAATAGGTATAATGAAATCAAAGAATTTTGTTCTTTCTTTTGATGTGAATATATCATCTTTAATCAGATAAAGAAACTTACGAGGAGGCTTCTTATCATTTTTTTACTGAACATTAACAAGCGTGTTTATTTCACGAATTTTTTGAAAAATTTCTACATTGTCATATCTGTCAATGTCTTGGAAAACTATTATAGAGGCATCACACTTTCTGAAAATATAAAGAACTTCGTCAAGGTGTTTATCAAAATGAGCATCTTTTGTTTTTTCAAATAGCTCAATGCCGCTTCTTTGGAAATTTATCTTTTTGATATAGTTTTTAATTTGTATGCCTTGAATTAATCTATGTAATAGTCCAAAGAATACAGGAAAAGAAAAGACTACAAAGAAAGCACGTAACAATGGATTAAAGAGAAGGTTTAAAATAAATTTTGAAAAAGATTCTTCAAGAGTAGCAGTAAAGTTTATCATAGTACCAGAAGTTATGGCATATATACAGGCTATTAGTAAAAATCCGATACTAGCTACTAATGCATTGGTAGATTTTTCATCAACTTCTTTTTTTATTTTAAACTCGGTTTGTGGGATATTCTCAGGTGCTATCTGATGAATAAGCTGATTTATAATTTTGCCTTCTAAAGTATTTGTGAGTTTTTGTTCATCAGTAGTCTTTGTTTTCTCAGAATCTTTTTGTTCGTCTGCTTTACTATCATCTTTAGTGGAGTTATTATCTTTGAAACATGCCAAAGAGATATGAATAAATTTCATATCATCTTTATGCTTTTCTTCATAACTTGCAAGGATAGAGCTTTTACCTGCTCCATATATTCCAGTCATGGCAATATTAAGAATTTCACTATCATTCAAGGCATAATCAAGCGAATCAACATAAGTCGTTTTATTGATGTCTTTTAGAGGAGTTAGTTTTTGAAAATTAAATTTATTTTTTTGAGAAGTGTTTTCTGCTGACTCTGTTTCTTTATTCATGCTTTTTAACCTAGTGTAAATATAAAAATTGATTCCACAGCCTTATACTTACAGTCTTACCCAATATCCGCAATATTCAAAGTCTTCCCTAAAGGAGCAAGTAAACGTATAAGTGTATTAAGATTAGGCACGCTTGTGCCTTTTTCAATGCGAGCGATAACAGGTTGACTGACTCCACTAAGTTCTTCAAGTTTCTTTTGGCTAATGCCTTTTTCATTACGAGCCTTAATCATTTCACTTATAAGGGCTACACGCATATCGCTTTCAAGGATTTCTTCTTGGGTATATATTTCTTTTCTGGCATCTTTCCAGCTTGTACCTATTGCACTACTCATTTTCATCTCTCCTTTCTTTGAGGTCTTGAAGTTTTCTTTTAGCGGCATCAATTTCTTTTTTTGGTGTCTTTTGTGTCTTTTTCATGAAATGATGAAGTAGAACAAAAGTGTTATTTTGCCACGATACAAAGAAAATTCTATCTCGTAGCGGGCGAAGTTCCCAAATTTCACCCTCAATATGTTTGACATAGGGTTCACCAATTGTTGTTCCGTGTATTGATAAAAGTTCTAGATAATCATTGATTTTGTTGGACTTTATTCGACTATCTTTATCCTTTTTACTTGAAAGCTCCCTGATGTAGTCAAGAACTTCTTCTTTGCCTTTTCTATCTTTGTAAAAATTAATTTCGTACAAGTGTAATTCCTTATTTAATAAAATAATAACTTTTAAGTTATTGATTGTCAAGGGCTTTATTATTATAAATTTCTATCTATTTGAATTAATAAAATTTACCCTAAAACTTCAACTGCCTTCCTCAAGCCATCGGGTGCTAAGTGGCTATATCTTAGAGTCATAGCGATATCTTCATGCCCCATAAGTTCTTTTAAAACTAGCAGGTCAGTTCCACTTTGCATATGCCATGAAGCAAATGTATGCCGAAGAGTGTGGAAACATACTTTTTGTCTTGAATCACTTATTCCTTGATTAAAGAGCTTTGTTACTAGTCGACAATATGCATGAGAAACTGAACTCATAACAGCACCAGTTCTTGATGGGAAAACCAGTCCATTTGGGGTGTTTCCTGACTTTATAATTAGCTCTTTTCTTTCTTCAAGCATTGTACGTACATGAGATGTAAAAAAAGCTTTTCTATTTTTCCGTGACTTTGGATCTAGAATAGAAATTGTTTCACTTTCAAAATTAATATCATGCCATGTTAGAGAAGCAATTTCTCCAAATCTCATTCCTGTATAAATTGAAAGCAATGATATGTTGTAGAGTTGTGTTGAAATAAGTTTTAAATTAGATAAAAGTAGTTCTGCTTCCGCTTTTGTAAGATATCTATCTCTACGGTTATCTATTTTTGGGATTCCTTTCTTCTTGATAGGGCAATCACCCTCTACTATTCTATAAGATTTAGCTAAATTCCATATTTGTGAAAATAATGTATAGGCATGATGAATTGTTTTATATGCTTTATTGTTAGAAAGCAAATCCAGCTTTATCTTCTCAAAATCTTCTTGCGTTACACTTATAAGAGATTTTTTACCAATAATAGGTGATAGCCAGTACTTAAATAAAGCCTTTTCTGACCTCAAAGTCCCCTTTGCTTTGTGTTGTTGAGCTGGCCAGTATTTTTCGTCCCAAAACTTTGAAACAGATATAAGTTTTCTCTCTTCTTCAAGTTGGAGTAATTCTTTAGCTTTCTTTTCTTCTTTAGCAACTTGGCGTTTTTCTGTAAGGGAAACAACACCAAGGGCAAGTCGATAATTTTCTTTGAATTTTGACATTTCTGCAGAAGCTTTTTCTTCTGTCCAACCCTCTGATGCCCAACCTAAAATATTTCGATATGTTTTGCCATCAAGCTGATATCGTAATCCATACATTTTATCAAACTTTACACCATGCTTTCTTCTTTCATGGTAATAAAACCTTACACCTGTATACTTTTTAGAAGTAATCCACTTCTTATTTTTATTGACACTCATAAACACCTAAGCTACTTTTTTCTAAATGTGGTTACACGTGATTAATGACCATTTATTAATGACGACTTAATGACGAATTTTCACCTGAACTCTTATGATAATTTATGAACACAAATCTTCACAAATTTAAATAAGTTGGCTTATACCAAGGATTATAATATGATTATCAGCAGATTATGTCAAGGTTGTTAATTCATTCGTAACCAGCAGGTGGCAAGTTCAATCCTTGTAGTCGGCACCAGTTATTTCAATGGGTTAGAGATGATTTTCTCTAGCCTATTTTTGTTTGAATTGAATTTGTGCCAGTTTTGTGCCAGTTTTTTGAATGAATGGATTACAGGGGTTGTGAAGTGTAAGAAGTATATAACGTCTAAAATTTCTAAGGAGTTTTACTATGGCTAGAAAATTTAGTTGCGAAATAACACAAAAAGACATAAATGCTGAATGTGAGCGGTCGTGATAAATGAGAATATCAGTCACGCTACTTGAGAATCTACATTCTCATTTATTGTGATTGGCATGATTTTAAATCTCTGAAATTTACTTGCATTTTAATGCCTTAAATCTTTCTTTTTCTGAATATCTTAAGTGCTATTTATGACACAAATCTAAAGAGTATTTTTTACATCTTATTTGTGTATAAATAGCACTTTCTTTTTTACTCAGTTCTAAGTTTCTTTTCTATTTCCTCGAGTGTGTATGCAGGGAAAAGAATATCTAAATCATTACTGTTTGAGTTTGGAGTTCCTCTGTCGAGGGGGCTACGTTCATGTCTGTAATCATTGCAACCATTACAGCCAATAAATTCCGCCGATAACTCTCTAAGCTCCATTTTTCTTACATCAAAATAAGTTCTGAGCTTTATAGAATCTGTTGTATTGCGTGATATAGCTAATAAAGCGACTTCCTTTTTGCATCTCTCATAAATTGACTAGTATTCTTGGTAGTTATCTTCTGACATACTCTTAATATCTTCTTTTGAAAAACTATCAAGATACAAGGTTGAAATATCAAGATTATATGAATGCCTATTGTATGTTCTCTTTAATGCCCATTTTGCAAAAGGAATTCCTAATAACTGCGCTGTCCTATAGACTAAAGCATCTGAATGCGTAGAATATGTCCAAAACAAGTAGATTCTTCCCCAGAATAAACATCGGTCGAATGTACCCACAAGAAACAATAGTAGTGATGGAACAAGAAACATATAATAAAGAGCTGTCAACACATATTTTTTATACCCTGAATTGAATAAAATACCAAGCTTCAACATAATAAGAGAAAGAAAGGGAATACCGTTACAAATTGGCGGTAAAAGTAGCCAACCTCTTGATAAATCATTATGTTTAAATCTAAATGGCGTAAGAGTCGGTACTATTGCTCGCCAAACCGATTCACCTATGAATGTTTTATCTAATTCACTGATGTGGTTATTGATATGAGCCTTTGTAATTGCCATAAACATTCCACTTGACTGATCGCCTGAGAATGCAAGCTCACTATAACCATAGCGGACAAAAACAAAGTTTTCTCTATCAAAAAAGAAGTCTCTCAAATAATTCCACACGCTATAATCAGAAGTACAATAATACTGCATACCTATAAATTTAGCCGCATCACCACCAAAAACATCAACATAATTATGATTATACAACCACAAAGACTTCAAAGATAATTCAGGATATTTTGAATAATCCGTTTTTTCGATTTTTGGCGCAAAATAAATATTATTGATAAATTGCAAAGGTAGGCAAAGCACTACCAAAGCACAAAATAAAATCCAGTATATTAATATCATTGTGTTTTCTCCCTTATGCCGTATAAAGTGAATGATAAAATTCCAACATTTTCGCTTTTACATCTATGGCAAGAATAAGATTTACATCTTTTTCTTTGTTGATAAATTGACGGGTCAAGAGTCTTGCACGCTTGATGAAGTTGTCGTGCTGATTTGTAAGACGAATAAGACGCTGCAGTTGATTTCTTGTGATTTTTACAAGCTTTTCATCTACGTCATAAATATCAACAGTTGCACTTGCTTCATCTTCAAACATCAGCTGGAGCATTTTACTTCGACCTTTGGACGTGGAATCGAAAGTATATTCCAAAGCTGGAGCATTTTACTTCGACCTTTGGACGTGGAATCGAAAGTATATTCCAATAAGTCTGCATGGTCGTGTTTAACTCCCATATCTTCAAGTTGAGGCACATATATAAAGCTTTCTTCATCTTTCATTTTGCGTGCTTCAGAGACTGTATAGACCTTTTCCAAAGTAAAGCCAGCTGGGAGTGGACCATATTCTTTTACTTCAAAGGTTTCATTGTTTATAAAGCCTTTTTCACCTATATGGTTTTCAACATATTCCCACACTTCTCTGTTCCATTTGTAAACAACTTTTACTTTTTCCTTTGTTCCATCAGGATTTTCAATTTCTATTTCTTGCTCGGTAGGCGGTGCAATTTCAACTGCACCAAAGGGAATAAGTTCATTATAAGCAAATTCTTCACCGATATAATATCCCTTAACATCAGTTTGATAGACTATTTTTTTTGACATATTTTTTCCTTTTTTTATATTTTATCCGACGTAGACACATGGTAGAAATCCAACTGCGCGCGTCTTGTTTGCGGTTCCGGTAGGAACGACAAGAGAAGTATCAATGGCAATTCTATCACCTTCGCTTTTTAAAGGGTATTCTGCTTCTGGTCGACCACCACACATTGCTGATGGAAATTTATCATCCCAACTAACACATCCTAGTGGTTTATTGTCACCTGTTATAAACGCATTTTGATACAATACCTCCCCAAAAGCCCCCTCAATATTTCTAATCATATCCCCATGGACACCACCAGCAGCTAACCCATCAAAACCAGCAAATTCCGCTACCAGTCCTCGCAAATCAGGAAGTCGAATAGTATTATTAGCAGTGTCAACAACAAAATAACCGCAAGCACCAACGTTTCCACGCCAAATAGAATCATTTTTATAGATTACTTGCCATTCTGCTTCTGTGCATTTCAAGTCTTGTAAATCAGGATTATTGAGTAAATTATCAAGCAATAATGGTACAGTCGTACCAACATTGCTAAGTAATTGCCCATGAGCCGCCGCGCACTTTGCAGGGGGTTCAGATTCGTACACTCCAAAAATAGCACCGGGATATAAAAGGATTCCGAGAGTTTCTAATATTTTTTCAACTTCACTCTTTATATAATCAACGCTTGCTAATGACTCATAAGACACAGTGATATTCACTTGCCCTTCTGATGAAATAGGAAGTTCAAACAATTCCCTAAGTTCTGCGCCTGTGCCTTCTGCAAGTTCACTTTTATAAAATTCTGAATGATTACCATAGACGATTAAATCGCCCTCGCTGTCATAAAGCCCCCATTCACGGATAAAAAATCCGCCCACATCATACGGAATAATAATTTCTACAACTACAGATTGAGAACCCTCACCCTCTTTCTGTGTTATGCTAGACACATTTCCACGCCATTTTTCATTCACTAAAGCAGATATATCTGCTGTTGGAATCGGTGTAGTACCATTTCCATCACCAATGCCAACATGTGAAATCGTCATACTTGCCCCGGAACTCGCAAAAAGAGCTAATTTTTCTAAGCCCTTTTGCGTCCATACTCCATAATATTTTTGTTCTGCCATATTTCTTTCCTTATATTACTTTATTATAATTGCTGATGAAAACAGTTTGATTTCCCAAGGTTATCAGTTTTGTAGTTGGGAAGGCTGACTCACCTAAAACAACAGCATGAGAAAACTCAACAAACTCCCTTTGACTTGCCAAAACACAAAGTTCTGCTTTATTTCTCAAAGCAAAAGAAACAGTATCAATCACAGACCTTGCAGGCTTATAAGTATTTGCAATTTCTAAAACTGCATTCACTTTTTCTTGAGCTAAATCTTGTCCCGGTTCTAAAAGATTAATATTGAAATGCGCCCATCTTTTTTCATCTACAAGTCTTATATTCTCAACTATGCCGCCTTGATAGCCATACTCTTCTAATATAAAGGGCAATCCTAGCTCTCTACCGCTGTTTTTGTGCCAAATAAAAGCTCTTTCTGTTCTCAGTCTATACTTTTCATCGTTATCAAATCGAGTTCGCGGAACATAGCGTGAAAGCCCATAATCATTGATAAGAGTAGAATCTGCCATAGGTACAAGCCACTGATTACGCATTGCAACAATATCAGCTTTCACATCATCTAAAATGAGAGCCAAACCCTTGAGAATAACACAAAGTGCATTTTCCTTGAAAATCCATGGGAAACTCAAGTAGTCTTTGAAATATGTCCAAAAATCTCTGATTTTAGCCATTTTTTTTCTTTGCCTTCGGCGACCAAAGGGAATGATTCCCTTTGGAAACCCCATTTCTTTTTT
>CAYJEN010000038.1:0-16877 GCA_964369185.1 uncultured Desulfovibrionaceae bacterium | reverse complement strand
CGCAGGTTCGATTCCTGCTAGGCACGCCATTAATAATTAATCTATATTATAAGGATGATGACTTATGTTGGCTTTAATCATCACTGTTGCACTTGCAGCAATGATATCAGCATTTTGCTCTACAACTGAAGCTATGCTTTACTCTGTCCCTTGGACGCACATTGAAAAACTAAGAGAAGAAAAAAGACCTGTTGGTGATGTTCTTTATGAACTACGCTCTCAAGTCGATAAACCTATTTCAGCAGTTCTTACTTTAAATACAATAGCTAACACCGCAGGTTCAGCACTTGCCGGTGCTCTTGCAACTGTTGCACTAGGTGCTGAAAACCTTCTTTGGTTTACTGCTGGTTTTACGTTTCTTATTCTTATATTTGGTGAAATTCTTCCTAAAACTTTTGGTGTGATATATGCAAATCAACTTTCTATAATTCTTGCGTATCCTTTAAAGTTTTTGATCTTTATTTTGAAGCCTTTTATTTGGTTCTCTTCTTTAATTACAGGCTTTATCACAAAAGGTAACGGAACTCCTGAAGCTACAGAAGATGATATTCGTATTATGGCAAAAATGTCAGCTGAATCAGGCGAGATTGAAGCTTTTGAAGAAGCTGTTATCACAAATATCTTATCGCTTGATAAAAAACATGTCTATCATATCATGACTCCACGCACAGTTGTTTTTTCACTTCCGGCTGAAATGCCACTTACTGAAGCTATTAAAAATGAAAGACTCTGGCAGTTCTCCCGTATTCCAATTTATAAAAATAATAATCATGAAGATATCATAGGTGTTGTTACTCGCCGCGAGCTTTCAATCTATATGAATGCTATGAATCTAAGTAGAGCAAAAGATATTCCAAATGCTACGCTCGAAACTCTTGTTCAGCCAATCACTTTCGTTCTTGAAAGTCAGAAGCTTGATAAAGTTTTACTCAGCTTTTTAGAAGCAAAACAACACCTTTTTGCCGTTCTTGATGAATATGGCGGTCTAGCTGGTGTTATTTCATTAGAAGATGTGCTTGAAGAAATGCTAGGGCGTGAAATTGTTGATGAATCTGATATTACAGCAGATTTACAAAAAACTGCTAAAGATGCACAAAAAACAAAAATTGAAGAGATTAACTTAGTAAGATAATTTATAGAAGAGGTAGTCAGGAATGCGTGTAGTTGATTATGATGGATATGTAGAGCTTTATAAACAGTCAAAAATTAAAGGGATTGAAAGCGTTAGGGCATTTTATAATCATGAAATAAAAGCATTTTGTAAAGATCCTCATGCTTTACTACTACCACTTGATGATCATCTTGTTCATAGAGGTGATGCTGTGTTTGAATCTCTTACTTGCAGAGATAGAAAAGTGATAAAACTTGATAGTCATTTAGCAAGACTTAAAGAGTCACTTTCAGCATTAAAGCTAGAATTATCTATTTCTATTGAAGAGCTTCGAGAACTAATTCTTCAAACTGCTAAGCTTGCGGACTTTGAAAGCGGAAGTATTAAACTTCTTATAGGTCGTGGGCGAGGTGGATTCGGTGTTGACCCTAAAGAATGCGATGAACCAAGTATCTATATAATAGCAAGTGAGTCAAAAGCGAAAGACGATAGCTTTTGGAATAAAGGTTTAACCGCTGCTCGTTCTGCAGTTCCTGTGAAGCAAAAATATCTTGCAAAAATAAAATCGAATAATTACTTGCCGAATGTTATGATGTCTCAAGAAGCGAATGAGAAAAAAGTTGATATCGTTTTTTCCTTTGATGAGAATAATCACCTTGCAGAATCAGCAATTTGTAATCTTGGAATGTATAAAGATGGTACTTTCTATTTTCCAACTTTTGAAAATATTCTTTCAGGCACAACAGTTCTGCTTGCAATTGAAAAAGCAAAAGAACTTGCTAATGTAGAAATTATGGATATAACAGAAGATATGTTAAATTCTGCTGATGAAATTTTTGCAATAGGCAGTACAATTGCCTGTATTGGAATTACTGAATATAATTATAAAAAAGTAGGCGAAGGTAAGGTTGGCACTATGGCTTTAAAGCTGAAAGACCTTGTGTTGAAATCTTACTCTAATGATGGAGTAGCATTCTAGCGATATAGAATTTTACTTTTTACTTGAAGAGTTTTTCAGGTAGTTAATTAAAAAGAAAAAGGGAAAGCGCATATAAATTACGTTTTCCCTTTTTTTGTATTTTATAAAAATTTATTGAACGGTATTATCAGCAACTTCTAATGATTTTATGCAGAAAAGATCCATCTCACTGCTATGGTCAAAACCAAGAAGATGAGCAAATCCATGAATAAGAAGTTGTTTTGTATAGCTTTCTTTATCTTGAAAATAGAGGAATGCTTCTCTATTTAGGGTATTAGTGCTTAGAACTAATGAACCTATAAAGGAAGTATCTTCTCTTTGTTCTCTAAGTTGTGGGAAAGAAAGAATATTTGTTGGAGAATTTGCTTGCAAGTAAGATTTGTTGAGTTTTCTGCTTTCAGCATCATCAGTAATAATAAGTTCAAAAGAGATAGAATTAATCCCATGAAATGAGCATACTTTTGAAAAGAAATCTTTGCACTCTTGCCTAGTAAGCGGTAGTTTATGCCAAGGACCTTTACAGTCAATTTGTACTGAGTTCATCATAATTACACTCCGACTTATTTTAATATTCGCTAATGTAATGATCTAAATCACTAGATGAGCATGACTTACTTACCCAAAAAGCTGAAGCCCAAATCATCAAAGCTGTAGCTTGTGTATCGTCAAGTTTTTTTATTTTTGATTCTAAGCTTGAACGACTTGCACCATATTTTTCAGTAATTTTAGAGCGTTCACAATAGTCTGCAATTCTTAATAACAGGTAGGAAAGGCGTGTTTGTTCAGGAGCTAATCGCATATCTTTATGTATTTCAACAATAGTTTTTAATTCCGCAGGTGTAAAGTTTTGCTTTATGGAGTGTATCGATCTAAAGAAGATATCAACAGCCCAAGGCAAAATAAATTCAGCTCCTGCACTTTTGGTACGGAAGTAATCTTTCAGCCATTTTTCTTGATCTTCATTAATTCTTGCAGCTACCTGTGGCATAGTAAATTCCTTAAAGGTTGTAGGAAATCATAAAAATTCTCATTAGACAAATTTTTTGTACAACAATTTTATAAAAAACACAAGAATTTTTCTAGAGTTTTTTACGATTTTTTATGCTCTATCCACATAATTCTGCAAAAATTGCTTTAAAACAACTAAAAAAGTTAATATTGTTCAAATAGAGTATGATAAAACAAAGAGATAGCAAAAAGGAAAAACTATTTTTGAATAGGGCAAAGAGTTTGTTTACCTTCTAAGTAGTTAAAAAAGTCATTAATCATTTTAGAGTGGTCGAAACAAAGAGGACTAGGAAGAGCGTCAATCGGGTAGAATTGTGCATTTTTAGCATCATCGCCGGCATTTAATTTTGAAGTATCCTTTGCTTTTCCAACGAAAGTTGTGGTCATGGTATGAAAACGAGGATCTCTTTTAGGATCAGAATATATTCCAAGTACTCCAAGTAATTCAACTTCAAGATTAGTTTCTTCCATCATTTCACGAATAGCAGCATATTCAACTGTTTCGCCTTCATCAATAAAGCCACCGGGAAGAGCATATCCAAAAGGTTCATTACCTCTTTCTATAAGCACAATCCCTTTTTCTTCATCATAAATTATAACGTCAGCAGTTGGTGCAGGGTTAGAATGTTTTCTGACAATAGTACTACATTTAGGGCAGAGTAGAGGTTTTTGCATAATTGATATTTCCTTATTTTTTGGAATATATAAATGTTAACGGTCAAAAGTTAAAAAAGTTAATACTATAAAAAGTCTAGTTTTTATAAATGTACTTTTTAACTAGAAAGTATAAATAATGGTTTTTAAGGAAGTGAGAGCGGACACGTTCTACGCTCGAGAGGAGGAAAACTCATTTTTGACAGAAAAATGTTGTTTCTCCCTCGCGAAAATAAGTATTAAAAAATTTTCTTTATTCTAATAATTGTAGTAAATCATCAAGAGAAAGTTTGTGTGCTACGGAAGAGTTTGAAAGAATATCTTCGGCAAGCTCTCTTTTGGTCGAATGTAACTTGAGAATTTTCTCTTCAACGCTGCCCAGCATGATGAGCCTGTAGATTGTTACCGGTCTAAGTTGACCCATTCTATGAGCACGATCGGACGCTTGATCTTCAACGGCAGGATTCCACCAAGGATCGAGATGAATAACATAATCCGCAGCGGTGAGGTTTAATCCTTGTCCACCGGCTTTAAGGCTTATACAGAAAATGTCAGCTTTTCCACTTTGAAAGTCTTTTACAAGCTCGCCTCTTTTCTTTTCGGGGGTTGAACCATCAAGATAAAAAACACGTAAACCAAGATTCTCGATTTCTCTAAAAACAATTTCTAAATGAGAAGTAAATTGAGAGAAAATAAGAGCTTGATGATTATTTGTTCTTAAATCTTGTACTAGCTTTAATAATGTTGAAAGCTTAGAGGATTCAATTTCAGTGTTAGGATCGATAAGAACAGGGTTGCAACATGCACGGCGAAGTTTTGTAAGTTCTGCAAGTACATGGAATTGAACGCTCTTTTCGCCTTCTTTTTTTGCTTTTTCAAGATTATCTACAGCTTGACGTCTTAAAGCTTCATAGAGTGCGCGCTCTGCTTCGCTTGGTTCTATAATGAGTGTTTGCTCTATACGTGGGGGAAGTTCATCAAGAACAGCGGTTTTAGTGCGTCGTAAAATAAAGGGCTTTACTAATGAACGCAAAGAGTTACGAGCATTATTCTTTACAGATTCGGGCGCAAGCGCAGATGGATTGAACCTAGAGTTAAAGTTTTCAAGTGAACCAAGTAAACCTGTGTTTATGACATTGAAAATACTCCATAAATCATCGAGTGAGTTTTCAATCGGAGTACCTGTAAGAGCAAGTTTAGAATCAGCAATAATTTTATGTGCGGATTTTGTTCGTATTGCTTGCGGATTTTTCAAGGCTTGTGCTTCATCAAATACAACCAGTTTAAATGTATGCTTTAGAAGAGCTGTCATTTCAGAATTTAAAAGAGCATAACCTATAATAAGAATATCATTTTCATCTAGATTTTCTATGATAGATTTTCTCTCTTTCTTCGCATTCATAGCTGTTATTCTAGATACATTTAATTGAGGTGCAAAGCGTTTAATCTCGATTTCCCAGTTATGACATACAGAAGTAGGCGCAACTATTAAAATGGGTTTCCCATTTTCTTTTTGAATTGTTCCGTTTTTGGAACTTTGCACTATAGAAAGAATAAGAGTAATTGTTTGAAGGGTTTTACCAAGACCCATATCATCGGCAAGGCAAGCACCGGCGCCTATTTTTACTAAAGAAGAAAGCCATATGAAACCGTCAACTTGATACGGGCGCAATTCTGCTTGTATACCTGTTGGGAGTTCAATTCTATCATCAAGGAGGTGTAGTTTTTCTTGCCACGATTTCCAAACTTCATCACTTTCAATAGTTTCATCATCAAATAGATTTTGAAGCGCAGGAACAGCAAGAGAGTGTAATATTACATCTTCTTTATCTTCTTGTGTAATTGCTTGAACTCTATCAAGAACTTTTTTGAAATCTTCAGCAAGAGCAACAACTTGGCCGTTTGCTAAAGGAATAAATCGCCCTTTATGAGTTTTCATTTCCTTAAGAAGAGAACGCATATTTAATACTAGATTTTCATCAATCTGAATATCACCATGCAAGCTGAACCAGTTGTTTTTTGCTTTTGCTTTTAGGGTGAGGTCACTTTTGTCAAGACTTTTAGTTATACGAATAGGTTCGCTATTAAACCATTCAAGTTCAATGCTTGTTTGTTGAAGTTCTAAAAGAACTTGATAAGCAGTATCTACTTGATTAAATTCCCAATGATAATCTTCTGATAATAAATTTTCTTTCAAACTTGGGCACTGTGAAAGCATAAGGTCGGCTTCAAGTCTTTCATCTTCAATAAGTCTTTGAATTTTATAAGGTTTATTGTTGACTTTTGCTACGAAATTATCGCTTCCTTTTGTTGGAATAAAGCAAGTTGAGTGCCCCTCAAGAGGATAAACAATAGCTTGAACCTCCAAACCGACTTCATTTTTATTATGAGTTCTTTTTAATCTAAGAAGTGGCTTTGAATTAATTTTATCTCGTGAAAGATTTGAAAGTTCCATAACTGTACGTACTTTTACAGGACTTTCTTCTGCTGATAAAATTTCAAATATCATTTCATGGGCTTTTTGAGGAATTATAAGATTATCCTCACCCATAATTTCTTTTAATTTGATATGCGAGGGGGTTATAGCTGTAACAAAATATTTTCCGCTCTCCTCTTGAACTATTGTGCTTGCAAAAGAAGTTGAATTTGGAATTTGAAACGAAAGTTTATATTCTTCTTGTTCACCATTTTTTAAAAGTTCCACTTCTAGAACAGGTTCGCTGAGTTCTAAAATCATAGATGAACCTGTTTGTTCATTAAATACAAGTGGGTGTTCTGCAAGTAAGGGCATAGCTATTGTGTAGTCAATTGAGTACGTGTCAGCCCAATAATCTTTTTTAGTAGCTTTTTTTATAACTTCTTTGTCTTGCTCGGTAAGGTATGGATAAGATTCAGTTTCGTCACGTAATTTTAGAACAGAAACTTTTCTTCCTTTTGTCCAATCATTTTTTGAAAAACTTTGTTCGTAAGGATTCACTTCATGGTAGATTGTGCTTACAAACCATACAAGTCTTTTAGGATTTTTAGATATTTTTTTCTTTGTATCAACCTCTTTTCCTGAAAGAAAATTATGAATAGCTTCCATTCTTTTTTCCCACGAAAGTTCACGGGCATGAATGGAAGAAAAATCAAATATAGGGTGTAAGTCTTTATATTCAGAATATATTTTATTTTCAGGGTAAGGAAGAAGCTTTGTCAGAAGTTGAGCAAATGCAGTTGCAGGAAAAATAAGATTTTCTTTTGTTTTATTAAAATAAGCTTTTAGAGACTCAATAAACCATTCATCTCTATCCTTTGCTCTAGGAAGATGAAAGAGAGTAACAAAGTAGATAAGTGCATGAAAAGGTGAAACTTTATGCCCTTCAAGTGGCGCTTGAACAATATAATTTATCATCTTTTCTGTGAAAGCAGGATTCACGGCAGATTCAAAAAGTTCCATTTCCTTATAAAGAAGATTCGCATTTTTTAGAAAAGTAGTGTAATCTTTACGGATTCTATCTTTTGCATCAACATCATTATAAGCTTTCATCATAGTGAAGAGGTAAACGAAATCAACAGGAAAAGGGAAAGTATACTTCTTATCTTCCCAATGCTTTGCGAGCTCTTTCTGATTCTCTTTAAATTTTTGTGTAAGTTTTACGCAATCTTCTACATTTTGAGCATTAAAAAACTCTTTTGAGAGTATAAATCTCTTTTCAATTCGTTCATCAAGGTGTAGATGTGTAAGGCTAGATTCAAGTTTATTTATATTACACTCTATAAATAAATAATAAAATGGGAAGGTTATATGTTTTGATTTTTTTTCTGCAACGCTTATATAATCTTTTAAATATTTGTAATCCATTTCATTCAATGGGTTTTCAAAATAAGAATTTAAAAGGATTTCAACAAACAAAAGTTGTAGATTAGGTTTGAGCTTTTTAAAAAAATCATCAGGTGGATTTTCCATATAATACGGAATTAAAAGCTCTTTTGAGAAAATTTTATTTGTAGCAGATATTGCCATTTCATTATTTAAATAAAAATGTACTCGTGCTTGAGTTAGAGCAATATCTGTGCTTGATATATTTTGTTTGCATGATCTCAATCTTGAAGGCAAATGTTCAGCAATTGTTCTGCCTGCTTCTGACTGCAATAAAAAACAGGCTAGTGCATGACCTTCTTCTTGTGTAGGTTTGAAGTTTTCACCTACACATCTTTTTTCTCTAAGCTTTTTAAGAATAGAGTCGACACGAGCAACAGTCCACGGATAGTTCTCCATTCCTCTAATCGGTATGCGACTAAGAATATCCACAAGTAAAAGTTTTGTTAAAACATTAGGATAAAGATAATTAACAAAACAAACAAGCAAATCTTCTATACCACACGACGAAAAAACTTTTGGAAGAGAAGAGGAAGGAGAGCTATCACGCTGGATCATATTTTATTCTTCTTTATTATCAGCTTTGAAAGTAATTTTATTAGCAGGTTTTTGAATATCTTCTTTCTTTAAATCAAGTGAGAATACAGGTGCTTGAGCTCCTTTTCTTCCCTGTAAAGTAGTGCGAGCAGCCCAATGATAATTAAATAGCTGATTTTTCCACATCTTAGCTTGAATAAATGAAAGCACAAGCACAGCTTCTTGCCAACGTTCAGTTGGTTCAAACTGGTCAACAATACGTGCGTATTTTTCCCATAGATTTACTAAAGATGCTTCATCAAGGCTATCCAATTGTTTAGCCATACGTTTAAGTAATTCTTCCATTCTTGCTCCGCCTACTCTTCTATAAGCATATGCGCATAGATTTTAGCGTCATTAATGTTATGTGATAATTTACCTTTTTCGTTTGGCATATGATAAGTTGGGTGAACTCTTGCCCATACTGCTGCCGGAATACCACGCATTCTAAATCTGCTTGCTACTGTAGAACCGCCGATTCCGCCCGGTTTAGCATCAATATCGTATACAGCTTTAATTGCTTTTTGAAGTTTTACAACAACTTCGCTATCTGATGGAGTTGCAGGAGCAACTGGTTCACTGCTTACAACTGCAATGCTAAGTTCTGCACCATATTTTTCTGCTATTGGAGCGTATTGTTTTTGTGCTTCTTCAACAATTTGTTCCACTTTGTAACATGGTAAGAAACGGCAATCGAGATAAAATACATCATAACCTGAAATAGTATTTGTATTCGGCACGTTAGCAAGTATACGTGTTGGGATTATTGTTGAATAATTTGGTTTGAAAAGATCATTTCTTTCAGTGAAAGCATCTTGTACTTTTTCTGTTTCACAAATCATTTCAGCTGCAACAATAAGAGTATTTATCCCTTCTGATGGAGTTGAAGCGTGGCATTGTTTACCTTTTAGAGTAATTTCAAGCCAAGCCACACCTTTTTCAGCAACTTCAATCATATCACCTTCTGGAGTTCCGAAATCAGGAACAAGAACAAGATCGCCTTCTTTTACGATATCCGGATAATTTTCCATAAGATAATCAACACCGTAAGCATTGCTTGTTTCTTCATCTGCAACACAAAGTAGACCAAAGGTTAGATCTGGTGTAATTTCTTCTTCTACAAATTCTGCGGCTAAAAGTATAGCAGAAACAATAGCTTGCTGATTATCTTCAACACCACGACCGTAGATAGTGTCACCGTCTTCGCCTAGAGTTACGTTGAATGGATCGGTGTTCCATAAATCGAGAGCACCGGCAGGAACTACGTCTAAGTGTCCCATAACCCATAGAGTTTTGTCGCTTTTACCTTTAACTTTTACGGTAAAGTTTGGACGTTTTCCGGCAGTTACATTTTCGTCCGGAGCGTCAAAGTATTCTATATCGTTTAGACCATATAATTTAATTTTATCAAGCAACCATTGTGCTTTTTCCCATTCTCCATCTCCGCCGTTTGCCGGACTCATAGCCACGTTTTTTGTGAGACCTTGATGAAGTTCTAAAGCTCTTGCTTTACGAGTATCTAATTTCTGAGAAATTTTATCTACTGACATTCTTATTTACCTCTTTTTTCTCAATTTATTTAATAGTTAAGTGTTCTGCATCTTCGGAATCTACTGTGACTTTTACAGTTCCGCCTTTTGTAAGGTTTCCAAAGAGAACTTGTTCTGCAAGATAATCTTCAAGTTCGGTGCGGATAAGTCTTTCAAGTGGTCTTGCACCCATTTTGGAGTCAAAACCATTTTTAGCAAGCCATGTCTTAGCTTCTTCAGTAAGAACAAGCTTGATTTTCTTTTCTTGTAAGCCTCGGAAAAGACTATTGACTGTCTTATCCACAATCGAAAGAATATTTTCAAAATTAAGTTCTGAGAATGGAATAAGTGCATCTAATCTATTTCTAAATTCTGGTGTGAATGTTTGTTCAACAGCTTTTTTGCTCTTATGAGTAGTGTCAACAGCAGACTTTACAGAGAAGCCCATAGATTGCGATGATAGTTCACTTGCGCCTGCATTTGTTGTCATGATGATAAGACAATTTCTAAAATCTGTTTTCTTGCCGTTGTTATCGGTAAGAGTAGCATAGTCCATAACTTGTAAGAGAATATTATAGATATCAGGGTGAGCTTTTTCAATCTCATCGAAAAGAATAACTGAATGAGGAGTTTTTCTTACAGCTTCGGTAAGAAGTCCGCCTTGCTCAAATCCAACATATCCCGGAGGCGCTCCGATAAGACGTGCAACGGCGTGTTTCTCCATGTACTCACTCATATCAAAACGAATAAAGTTCATACTTAACTGATCGGATAAAGCTTTTGCAAGTTCAGTTTTACCAACACCTGTAGGACCATAGAATAAAAATGAACCTGTAGGACGAAGACTTGCACTTAAATTCGCTCTTGAACGAAGAATTGCTTTTGTTACTTGATCAACAGCAGTATCTTGACCGAATATTCTGCGCTTTAAATCGCTTGCCAAATCTTTAAGCATATCTTTTTCATCAGCAGAAACTGAAGCTGTTGGGATATTTGCAATACGTGCAATTACACGTTCAACATCCTTTATATGTACAACATTATTTGCTCTGAATGATGGCTTCATACGTAGTGAAGCTGCACTTTCATCAAGAACGTCAATAGCTTTATCAGGGAGCATTCTATCTTGAATATAGCGTGCGGATAAATCTACAATTGCTTGAATTACATTTTTACCGTAGCGCACACTATGATGTTCTTCGTATCTTGCTTGTAATCCTTTAAGAATATGCACGCACTCATCTTGACTTGGTTCAACAACATCAATTTTTTGGAAACGACGAGCTAAGGCTCTATCTTTGCTGAAAGTAGCCCTATATTCTTCATGTGTAGTAGTACCGATACAGCGTGCTTTGCCGTGAGATAAAAATGGTTTTAACATATTACCAGCATCTAATCCGCCACCATGACTACTGTTTGATGAACTTATAAGACTATGAATTTCATCAACAACTAAGATAACATTATCTCTTGTTTCAAGTTCAGTAAGAATTGCTTTGAATCTGCCTTCAAATTCACCTCTATATTTTGCACCTGCCATGAGGGAGGCTATATCGAGAGAATAGAGCGTTGCATCTCTAAATTCTTTTGGAACTTTGCCTTGTTCAATACGGATTGCCAAACCTTCAATAATAGCAGTTTTACCAATGCCGGAATCACCAATAATAAGAGGGTTGTTCTTACGACGGCGCGCAAGAACTTCAATAATGCGTAATACTTCTGATTCTCTACCTATAAGAGGATCAATCTCATTATTTTTGGCTTTTGCATTTAGGTTTGTGCAAAACTGTTCCAAAACAGAGCCCTTTGCTGCAAAAGAAGGATCTTCGGTTTCTACAGCTTCGCTTTGTTGTGGCATACGGTGTGAAATAAACTCGATAACATCTATTCTAGATAAGCCTTGTTTTTGTAAAATATGTAAAGCCCAGCTTTCTTCTTCCAAGAACATAGCTGAAAGCATATCGGAAACTTCAATAGAAAGTCTGCCCGAATTATTTACTTGTTCAAAGGCGCGAGTGAGTATACGTTCCACCGCCGGAGTTTGCATAATTTCGCCGTCCGGCATTTCTTCAGATGTTTCAAGATTCTGAAGAAAGAATTTTTCAATTCCTGTACGGACTTCTTTAATATTTGCGCCACAACCTTCTAAGATTGTGCGTGTATCATTATCGTAAGTTAGAGCTAATAGAATATGCTCGCTGGTTAGAAACTCATGTTTTCTCACGCGCATTTCGTGCACAGCTTTAGCTAAAACATTTTGAACTGCATGACTTAACATATGACCTCTTTATATAATCTAACTTGCCGGTTCAAAAGTACAAAGTAAAGGATAACCCGCTGAACGAGCCTTCTTTATTGTTTGATCGACCTTCATCTCTGCAACTTCTTTTGTATACATTCCAACAAGCGCAGACTTGCTTTTATGCACGGTAAGCATAAGTTGTTCAGCTTCAATAAGACTTTTGCGGAAGATTTCTACAAGAACACTAATCACGAATTCCATAGTTGTATAGTCATCATTATGAAGAATTACTTTATAAAGGCTTGGTTCTTTGAATTCATCTTCCAGCCATAAAGAAACTTTTTTTTCACTTTTCGATTGCGGCATTTACTATTCCTTTTTTCATAACCCTTTAATTAGTTATACTTCTCTTGCCTATACTTTGTCAAATATATTGATACTGTTGTCAAAATATGGGTTTTCGCTGTAAATCTAGGAAGATGAAAGTGCTTTGAGAGAGTTTATCTAAACATAAATAACTGAAAAAGCACTTGAAATCTGACACAGAAATAATGCAAAAGGGCTATTTTGGCAAGGCTATCTAAAGTAAGAGCTTTAAAAATTAATTACTCTATTAATATTTTCTTTGCAATAAAAATCGTTGTTTAATTGCTATTTAATAGCTTATTTTTTGACTTTCAGTAACTTACAGATAATAACGCTTCCTAAAACTAAAGAGCAGCTAGCACTAAACAATAGTGTGGGATGAATACCGAAAATATCAGCTGAATAACCGGCAAATGAAGCTCCAAATATCCCCATTCCCATTACCATCATAGTAAAGAGTGACATTACTCTTCCTCTATATTTATCAGGAGTTACAAGCTGTAAAACAGTGTTACATGAAGGTAGAACTAAAACGGCTCCACCACCTGCACACATCAAGGATGCAACTGAAAGGTATATGTTTTCTGATAGAGAAAATGAAAATAATCCGAATAAGAATAGAATATATCCTATTACTATCCACTTCATAACATCACCTTGACGAGTAGCCAAGAAAAACGCCGCCGCAAATGCACCAATACCCAGAGAAGCATTCAATAATCCTAGAAGAATACTTTCGCCTGATAAAATTTCAACTGTAACAAGCGGAAGAAGTACAGAAGTCGGCGACATGAAAACCGAAATCGTCGCTACCAGTAAAAGAGTATAGAGAATTTGTTTTTCTTTAAAAGCGAATATAAATCCATCAAGTATAGAATGTTTTGTTTTTTCGTTATCTTGCACAGGTTTTCCATCAACGGAAATCTTATAAAGAGCAATATTAATGGCAGAAAAACCAAATGCAGTTAACAAGTAAATAGGTCCAATCCCAATTAATGGAATTAAAATTCCCCCTATTGTTGGCCCAACCATCCTACCAAGATTAAACATAGAAGCATTTAAAGCAATCGCACTTCTTAAATCCTCTTTCCCTACAAGTTCCACCATATATGAATTTCTAACAGGGCTTTCAATAGCAATCATAGTTCCAAATACAAGAGAATGCACTACTACATGCCATACTTGAACTAAATCGGTTAAAATAAGAGTAGCTGTTACAAGATTTGTTATAATTGCAACTGTTTGAGTACAGTAGATAACATATTTCTTTGTAAATTTATCAGCAATTAAGCCACCTATAGGAGCAAGAAAAAGTGAGGGTAGTAATGTTGCAGATGTAACAATACCTAAAAGCGCACCTGTTTCAGTAAGAGAGTATACAAGCCATGATGATGTTACACTCTGCATCCAAAAAGAAAAGACAGCAAAAACTTGCCCGATTGCAAATAATTTGTAATCGGGATGACTAAGAGGTCTACGAACACCATCAGGAATAATTTTCATTGTTTTTGCCTTTAAAAAAAGTGAATAAAAAAATAATTTAATATTCTTCGTGCTTGCATGTTGCATTATTTAAGAATATAGTTAATATCTATAAAGACAATATTCTATGTGGGGGAAATATGTTTTCTTTTTTAGCTCGTAAGCTTTTCGGATCCCGAAACGACAGATATATAAAATCACTTAAATCTACTATCCAAAAATGTAACAGTCTTGAAGAACAAATGCAAGCATTAAGCGATGACGAGCTACCGATTCGCCTAGCTGAATATAAAGCACTGGTTCAAAGTGGCGAGAAAACTCTTGATGATCTTTTGCCGGAAGTATTTGCTTTAGTTCGTGAAGCTTCTTCTCGTGTACTTAACATGCGTCACTATGACGTTCAGCTCATAGGTGGTATTACTCTTCACAAGGGAAAAATTTCAGAAATGAAAACCGGTGAAGGTAAAACTTTAGTTGCAACTCTTCCTGTAGTTCTTAATGCTCTTGAAGGAAAAGGCGTGCATGTTGTTACCGTGAACGATTATCTTGCTCAGCGTGATGCCGGCTGGATGGGTAAACTCTATAATGCTCTTGGTCTTAGCGTTGGTGTTATTGTGCACGGATTAAACGAAGATCAGAGAAGAGAAGCTTATAACGCTGATATTACCTACGGTACTAATAACGAATTTGGTTTCGATTTCCTCCGTGACAATATGAAATTCTACTCAAGTCAGCTTGTGCAAAGAGAACATAACTTTGCCATCGTCGATGAAGTTGACTCCATTCTTATAGATGAAGCAAGAACACCGCTTATTATTTCAGGTGCTGTTGATCAAACAACAGGCTTTTATAAAATAGCAAATGACCTAATCAAAAGACTTACACTAGAAGAAGATTTCACCATTGATGAAAAAGCTCGCACAGCTCTTCTCACAGAAGCAGGCGTTGAAAAATGTGAAAAGCTTTTGAATATCGATAATTTATTCGATCCTCAAGCAATCACAATGCAACACCATATCTTGCAAGCTTTACGTGCGAACAATTGCTATAAAAATGAAGTAGACTACCTTATCTCAGAAGAAGGTAAAGTTGTTATTGTTGATGAATTTACAGGTCGTCCAATGCCGGGCAGACGCTTTGGCGATGGCTTACACCAAGCTTTAGAAGCCAAAGAAAATGTAAAAATTGAAGCAGAAAACCAAACTCTTGCATCTATTACATTCCAGAATTATTTCAGAATGTACAATAAGCTTGCAGGTATGACAGGTACTGCGGAAACAGAAGCTGTTGAGTTTGCACAAATTTATAATCTTGAAGTAATTTCTATTCCACCAAATAAAGCAGTAGTAAGAAAAGATTTTCCTGATTTAATCTACAGAACACAAAAAGAGAAATATACAGCTATTCTTAATTCTGTTCGTGAACTTCATGAAAAGGGTCAACCTGTTTTAGTTGGTACAATTTCAATTGAATCTTCTGAACTTTTATCAAAACTTCTTACACAAGCTAAAGTACCTCATAACGTTCTTAATGCAAAATTCCAAGCTCAAGAAGCTCAGATTATTGCTCAAGCAGGACAAAGAGGGAAAGTTACAATCGCTACGAACATGGCGGGTCGTGGTACTGATATCGTTCTTGGTGAAGGTGTACTTGAACTTGGTGGACTTCATATCTTAGGAACTGAACGTCACGAATCACGTCGTATTGATAATCAGTTACGTGGTCGTTCCGGTCGTCAAGGTGACCCTGGTTCATCAAGGTTCTATCTTTCACTTGAAGATAATTTAATGCGTATCTTCGGTTCAGACAGACTTTCAAACCTCATGCAAAAATTAGGTATGGAAGAAGGCGAACCAATCGAAAACTCAATGGTAACAAAAGCTATTGAAAATGCACAAAAACGTGTAGAAGGTCACTTCTTTGAAGTTCGTAAGACTCTTCTTGAGTACGATAACGTAATGAATCAACAACGTGAAGTTATTTATGATTTGCGTCGTGACTTTATGCAAAGCGAAACTTTAGAGCCTGTTCTTGATGAATATATTGAAGAGTTCCTAGAAGATTTATATCCGACTGAAAATGAAAAACTTTCACCGGAAGATGAACAAGCTCTTATGTCAAGACTAATAGATATTTGTAATGTTAATAGAGGTAGCGACACTGAAGAGCAAACCTTTATATCTATTGAAGAAGCTAGAGAAAAAACTTATCAAGCTCTTGAAGTACTTCGTGAAGATGCCGGCGAAATGTATAAAGATATCGTTCGTTACTTCCTCTTAGAAGAATTAGATAAAGCATGGAAAGAACATCTTCGTAATATGGATCATCTACGTGAAGGTATTGGACTTCGTGGATATGGTCAGCGTGACCCTAAACTCGAATACAAGCGTGAAGGTTTTGAACTTTTCCAAACTATGCTCTTTACCATTAAAGAGAATGCCCTCCGCTCACTTACTCACGTTCGTGTAAGAAAGCATAACCCTGAAGACGCACCAACTCCATTCCCAAACGAAAACCCTGAATCTATTGATACAGAAATTGCTGAACAAGCTCCTGCACCTCAACCGGTTCAAGCTCCAATACTAGAGCATAAAGCAGAATCAATTCAAACTCATGAGCAGTCCGAAATCAAGCAAGAATCTACAGCTAAAAATGCAAACGTAGGTCGAAACGATCCATGTCCATGTGGTTCAGGTCAGAAATACAAAAAATGTTGCGGTAAAGATTAGTTTTTCATTTTTTGTCTCCGACGGGCAAAGGGAATGATTCCCTTTGCAAACCCCTTTTCTTTTTTCTCTCGTTCCTCGAGAAAAAAGGAAAAAGTTTTAAAAAAAATAAATTCCTTTATCAGCAAGATAGAGAAATCTCATTTAGTTCTGAAAATTACCTAGTAAATTAATAATAAAAAATCTTCCTTTTTAAAGGAAGATTTATTTTTAAGCATAGTTATAAAATTTTAATTAAGAACTATAATCTTTTTTATTTTAGTTAAATTACAAAATTTGAATATAGCCTAATTGTTTTTTAAGGAAGGGGGAGAGCTCGAGAGGGGGAAACCTCGTTTTTTT
>CAYJEN010000037.1:0-17101 GCA_964369185.1 uncultured Desulfovibrionaceae bacterium | reverse complement strand
AATATTTTCTTTTATTTTCAAAAATTCTTATTCTTCTTCTATAGTTCCTAACTTTTCAATTAAAGCTCTTATGTCCTCAACTTTCCAAGCCGAAGTTCGAGCACCTAATTTAATAGGAGCAGGAAACTTTCCTTCTTTTATTCCTTTCCAAAACTGAGTCTTTCCAATAGGAATAAGTGCTAAAACTTGAGGTAAGCGAACAAAACCTTCTTGTGGAAGTTGTCCGCTTATTGAATGATACGACATTAATTATCTCCTTTTACGACCCTATAAATACGAAGAGGGTCAACAATGTTTTTTGATGACCCGATTCTCTTTATCCATCTGATGACATGTCAAGATGATAATTAAAGTTTATTTTTAATAACGTATTTTCACATAATTAGCTAATAAATTTTACTTGAAATTTGCATTTATCACCTACAGTGATTTTTCTACTGACATTGAAAGTTCTTTTTTAGCCTCTGCAATCCAGTTATAAACGATTCGTTTTACGTTTTCATTTGAAGTCTTTTTGGCGGTAGGGCTACGTAGTATAGCTCCAATTTCTAGCGGATTTATTCCGATATTATAAAGTTCCAATGCAACCTCATTACGTAGTTTTGTATTCTTTATAAGCACTTCTTTAGTACAGTTGTGCTTGATAAGAAACTTATTAATCATTCTTTTCGCAAGTGTATCGCTTGAAACCTTTAGACTTTTTCCGTCATAGTATTCGAGGTTACCACATAAGTATTTTTCATCTTTAAAGAAAGCCATGCAAAAGCGCAGAAAAATAGTCGCAAATATGGGCAGGCTTGCACTGATTGTAACTATACTATTTATAAAAGAAAAATGATCGTCGCTAAGTTCTATAAAAATTCTGTTGATTGTTTGTTTAGAAAGTGCGTCAAGGTTATTTATTGTCGCAATCCTTTCATCGGGAGATTCAAGAATTTTATCTTCAAGTCCAATCAGTTTGTTTTGACTGAAAAAATCATTCAGTTCTCTTTTCAAGAAATATAGGCGATGATGTAGCAACTTATACTCCATCGAAACAAGAGGGAGCAAAAATACAGGGTAGCACACCATTTTTATAATAGTATCTTTAGTGATATTCCTTTGATGATAATAGAGACGAACGGTATCACTCTTTATTAATTGAGCAATTTTATATGTACTTTCGTATTTTAGCAAAAGAATAAGGTCTTTCAGATTAATAAGATGTTCTGGATTGATATAATAAAAGCGTCTTGATGTCCCTAAAGGTTTGAAATTATAATCCATACTATTAATCCTTCTTTTAGAGATTAACAACTATTGAATTTTATTTACTTTACTGTTATTCTAACTGAAATATAAAAACAATGAATTATACTTTATACATCAAAAAAAAGACAAGCGCAATGATTTTTCATCAGCGTGCTTGTCTTTTTTATTATCTAGAGGATAAAGCTTATAAGTTTACTTTTCCTCATTCTTCAATCTATCTAAATAGTCAGCATATTCTTGAAGCATTACTCGTCTATGTTCTAAATATTCAGCTCGGTTATAGATAGCACGAACTTCATTCTTGTCAGTGTGGGCAAGAGCTTTTTCTATGATGTCAGGATTATATCCTTGCTCATTCAAAAGGGTACTTGCCATTGCTCTGAGTCCGTGAATTGTCAGCGTTTCTTTATCGTAACCCATCACCCTCAGCGATTTTAGCAGACTCTCACCGGCTATTACGCCTGTTTTACTTCTATCGCTTGGGAACAAATACTCTCTATGCTCTGTATAAGGTCTAAGTTCTTCAATAACTTCCAAAGCTTGCCTTGAGAGAGGTATTATATGTTCTTTATTCATCTTCATTTTGTTAGCAGGAATCGTCCAAAGGTTTTTCTCGAAGTCAAATTCTTTCCATTCTGCATTACAAATCTCATTGCTTCGGCATAGAGTATAGATTGTCAGCTTCAAAGCAAGTTGAGTGATAAGAGATGTACGCTTGCTTTCTTTTGTATAAAGGTCAATATCACGCATAAACTTACCGATAAGTTTTGTATCGGTAATGGTAGCAAAGTTTTGTCTTTGTGGCTTTTTGAAGATTCCTTTCAATCCTGCCGTGACATCATACTCACATCTTCCAGTAGCAACTCCGTAGCAGAAGATTTGAGAAAGTATGCCTTTTGCTCGGATTGTGGTATCCCTCAAGCCTCTTGTTTCTAGTTTTTTGAGAACTTCCCATACTTCGCTTGCGGTGATTTCGTTTATTTGCCTTTTAGCAAAGAAGGGCATCATATCACGATTGAGAAGTTGTAGCTGTTTTATAGCGTGACTTTCTCTCCACTCTTCTTTTTTCACCTCATACCATTCGAGGGCAACTGCTTCAAAAGCATTTTTTTCAGTTGCTCGTTTTGCTTGTATAACGGCTTTTTTCTCTGCTTGAGGGTCAATCCCTTGAGTAAGCTTGATTCTTAACTCTGCAAGCTCTTTACGTGCCTGAGCAAGTGTGATTGTGGGATACTCTCCAAGAGTTAGAGTTTTTCTTTTATCCTCGAAAGTATAGTCGATTCTAAAAACTCGTGAACCTTTTACACTCACATAAACATACAAACCATTAGCATCGGTTTTTTTATAGGGTTTATCTTTCGCTTTTAAATTTCTTAGTATAGTATCGTTTAGCATATTTTAAATTTCCTTTACTCTTTACGGTAAAGTTTGCAATTTTTTAGTCAGAATTTACGGTAAAATTTAAAAAATCACTGTAAAATCACGGTAAATTTTTTAAGTTACGGTAAAATTTACGGTAAAATGATACGGTAAATTTCTTCATAAATTCTGAAATAGATAAATCTTGTATTCTGCTCTAGTTGCAACAGTAAAGAAGTATTCAAAGAGATATCATGAGATTTACGGTAAAAAATATCTTGTAGGGATTCTGCTTAAATCTGCATGAATAGACACTTTCAAGGGATTTCTACGGTAAGGGTTTTCGCAAACTTTAATTTACCGTAAATTTTACCGTAAAAAATACGGGCTGTCAACGGATGTAAAAAGACTATGTGAAAGGTCGAAATCGCTTAAAAGCTAAGCCCCATGCGGTTTTGCGAACTGCATGGGGCTTAGAAAAATTTTATTGTGGTAGCAAGGAAAAGATTTGAACTTTCGACAACTCGGGTATGAACCGAGTGCTCTAACCAACTGAGCTACCTTGCCACGATGTGATACATTTCCGTATCGACAAGAAGGTTTGTATATCAAGTCGATTTCTTTTGCAAGCTTTTTTTTTACTTTTTTAAAATTTTTTTTTAGTTATTTCTTTATTTTTATCTTATATATTGTAATTATTATACTTTTTTATCGTGTCCGTTTTAGGTGAAAATATTGTGAAGAGAAGCTAGTCTATACTCTTGTAGGAATTTCAAAATGTAAGGAATGATAACTTGAATTTTAGCAAAATATATTGTATCTTCCTCTAACACATTATTTATATATAAATAAAATTCTATTTCGATGAGATTGGAGATATATTATGTCACAAAATGCTATGCATGTTCTTTGTACTAAAGAAGAGGGTAGTACGGAAGTATTACAAGGAAATATCGCTTTTGCAGCCGGTTGTGTGCGTGCGGGCATACACTCTGCTGATGGATATCCCGGTACACCAAGCACAGAAGTTATCGATAAAGGACTTTCACAAGTTCAAGACTTAATCACAGTTGGTTGGTCAGTTAACGAAGCTGTTGCTATGGGTGTTGGCGTGGGGCATACCTTCGCCGGTGAAGATTGTGTTGTTACTATGAAAATTCCGGGACTTTATCAAGCAGCTGATATCTTTACTTCTTATTCTCAATTTACTGCTGAACGTGGCGCACTTATTCTCTATATCGCAAGTGATTTTACTCCAAGCTCAACCCAGCACGTTATTGATCCGCATTATCTTTACAAAAGTTCATTTGTACCTGTCTTTGAACCTCGTAATCACCAAGAAATGCTTGAAGCGGCATCAATCGCTGTTGAAATTGCTAGAAAATATAATACATTAGTAGTTATTCATTCACATGGATTATTATGTCATAGTGAAGGTTTAGTTCGTCTTAATCCTATTGTAAAACGTGATAGAGTTGAAATTGAAACTCTTCGTGGTCTGCTTACTCTTCCAAATGTTGCAAAAGCTAACTACGATAAAGTTATCCTTGATAGACTTCCAGCTCTTACTGAAATGGTTGAAAATTCACCACTTCATAAAACAATCAAAGGAAACGGCAAGAAAGGTGTTATCACCTATAGTGCGCCTTCTATGCTTGTTGAAGAATATAAAGCTGTGAGCGGTGACGATATCGACATTCTTGAACTTGCTTTCACTAATCCGCTTCCAATGAAGAAAATTAAGGAATTCTGTGATTCTATCGATGGTGATGTTTATATTATTGAAGACGGATATCACTACCTTGAAGAAGAGTGCCGTGCTGCCGGTCTTACTGTAAAAGCAAAACCTTACGATAAACCAAACACTGAATGGACTCCGGCTACTATCAACGCTTTCTTGACAAATACTCCAGTTGAAGCAAAACCTGCTTCTCTTTCACTTCCACGTCCACCGATGATTTGTTCCGGTTGCCCTTACAGAGCTACAGCACAAGTTATAAATAAAATGAAAAAACAAGGCGATATTCATACTGTATTTGGTGATATCGGTTGTAATACTTTATTATATTTCCTTAATGCTGTTGATACAGGTCTTGCAATGGGTGCGAGTGAAAGTATGCGTACAGGTTATGTTCTTTCACGCCCGGAAGAAGCTCATCGTTGCTTTAGTTTACTTGGTGATGGAACTGAGTGTCACTCCGGTTTAGATTCAACTCGTAACGCAATTTTCAGAAAAGCTGCCGGCGTTAAAATTATTCTCGATAACCAGTGGGTTGCGATGACAGGCGGTCAACCATCTCCATCATCTCCACAAAACCTTGCCGGTGATGTGACTTCTTTCAATCTTGAAGCTGTTTTAAAAGCAGAAGGTGCTGAAGTTTTACGTGTAAACGCTTATGAACGTAATGAAGTTTACGAAGCTCTTAAAAAATCACTTGAGCTTGCAAAAGATGGAAAATTTGTTGTAGTTCTTATCTGTGGAACTTGTGTTCGCAAACTTCCTGCATCAGATTGGGGCACAAAACCAACTGTTGATCTTGATAAATGTAAACGTTGTAAACAGTGCGCTACCGTTTGTGCTGGTATAGAACTTAATGATGATAACACACCGAAATGGAACAACTTATGTAACGGTTGTGTAATGCAGAATCCTGTATGTCTCCAAAATTGTAAGTTCGATGCTATTTCAATTGATAGAGACGTAAAAGCGACTGATAATTCTTCATCAGCTCCTAAACTTGCTGATGCGCCTGAATCTCTTACTCTTGATGCTGTTGAAAACGCTCCTGAACGTCTAAGTCTTGGTATTCGTGGTGTTGGCGGACAAGGTAACTTATTCTTTGGTAAAGCTCTTTCACAAATGGCATTTTTAGCAGGATATGCGAAAGATAATATCGTAAAAGGCGAAACTCATGGTATGGCTCAAATGGGCGGACCTGTTATTTCAACTTTCGGTTGTGGTAAAGTGTATAGTCCAATTATTGCGCCTAAAAAAGCTATGTGTCTTATTGCTATGGAACAGAGCGAAATCTTTAGAGATAACTTCTTAGACCTCCTTGATCCAAACGGTACACTTATTCTTGCAGAAGCTAAAGTTCAACCACAAGGCATTAATCTTCCATATCCTAGTGATGAAGAAATTAATAAGGCTCTTGAATCATACAATGTTATTCGTGTAAACGTTCTTGATATAGCTCTTTCACTTGGCGATCCTCGTGGTAAATGTGCGAACGTTGTAATGCTTGGCGTGCTTTCTAAGCTTGCTCCATTCAACAGCATTCCAAAGTCAATTTGGTTACAAGCTATTAAAAATCTAAGCAAAAATAAAGCGATTTGGGATCTCAACTATGCTGCTTTCAATGCTGGATATGAGTTATAGGATTTTGTCTCCGACGGGCAAAGGGAATGATTCCCTTTGCAAACCCCTTTTCTTTCCGACTCGTTCCTCATCGAAAAGGGAAAAGGTTTTTCAAGAAAATTACTTCCTGTGATGTTGGAGTAAAGAAATATTCTCGAAACTTTGCAAAGTTTTGAAGAAATGAGTTATAAAAAAAACCCTTCTTTTAGTCTGTAGTTCAGAGTAAAAGAGGGGCTATTTTTTTTAAAGCGGAAGTTTAAGTTATCTTGGTAATTATTTTTTTATAGCTTTATAGTCTGGAATAACACGGAAGATGAAGGTAGCAAGAGCAATAATTTGCAAAGAAGTTGCAAAGAGAAAAGCAGTTTCTACAGAAAAATGTTCTATAATGATTCCGCCAAGAAATACCGCCATAATTGAAGCGGTATCAAAGGCGATAAAGTAAGTAGAACTTGCAAGACCTCGCTCCGTAGGTTTTGCAAATTGTACAAGCAAGGTTTGCATAGTTGGAATAAGAGTTCCGAAAGTAAAACCAAGCCCTAAAGCTGTAAGTAAAAAGACTGTAGTATTTTCAGTTGTTGAAAAAATTGTGGAGAGAATCATAAGGCAGATATTAGCGATGATAGTTTGTAGTATCATATAGCCTTTATCGTAAATATATCCTGAAATTGAGCGGCTAACAATAAGTCCTACACCCATAAAAAGAAAGAAGTAAGCTGAATATTTCCCAAAACCACTTTCAATTGAGAAAATAGCTACATAGTTCAATATTATTGCATAGATAAAAGCTAAGAAAAATAAACAGACAGTTGCAGAAAAACCAGTTTTTAGAATGATATTGTCTTTACTAAATTTTACTTTTTGAGGTTTTATTCCACTGTTATCTTTAAAGAAAAGAATGAATGCTATTCCTATGACAGTGAAAATAATAGATGAAACAAATACCATTTGAAAAGCAAAAATAGAATTTTCCGGCAAGTCTTTAGAGAAAAGATCAAGAATATAAAAACCTGTCATAGGACCTAGAATCATAGCAAGTGAGAAGTTTGCACTATAGATACCTAGCCCAGTTGCTAACTTTCGTTCAGGAATTACCCTAATAGCCAGTGTGCTTAAAGCTGTTGAAGCAATGGAAAAACAGAAACCTTGTGCTAGGCGTATGATGGATAACATTATCATATCACTAAAGATAAAGTAACCAATACCGCTTATCAATAATCCAATATAAGCCCAAAGTGTGATGTGCTTTAAAGAAAATGAATCGGATAACCAACCCGCTAAAGGTCGACAGATTAAAGCACCAAATGGGAAAAGCGCAAGGATGATACCACTGATTGATTCACTTATCATTAATTTATTCATTAAAAATATTGGAAAAACCGTCAGAATAATATATAGTGTCCATGTGCTAAATAGTGACGACGCAGTGACTAGAACAAAATTTTTAGTGAATAATTTCTCAATTTCTGTACTCATTCTTATGCCTTTTTTATTATCAAATGTTTTCTAAAAAATGGATTAGAGCACAAATAAAGCTTTCTGTAAATCAATTATTTGTTAGTAAAAATTCAATTATTTTAGGTAAATATATAATTTCAATAAAAGGAATTTTGTGATAAAGTAAAAAGAAAACATTAACTATCTAATTTTTTTACTTAAACAAAGGAGAGGGTAATGATAAAAAAATTACTACTTTTTATAATATCGCTTATGATACCAGTTATAATTGGATTTGCTGCAAGTCAGTTAAGTGGACAGTCAGCTGTTATTTATGAAGAATTAGTGAAGCCACCTTTATCACCACCTGCTTATATTTTTGGAATTGTATGGACTATACTATATGTGATGATGGGAATATCATCATTTATCATATTGATATCTAAAGCTAAAGTTCGCGATAAAGTATGGGCTTTATCTCTTTATGGGCTACAACTTTTTATGAATTTCTTTTGGACTTTTATTTTCTTCAATCTTGGATGGAAATTATTTGCTTTTCTATGGCTTGTAATTTTATGGTTGATGATAATTTTTCTAATGGATGCGTATAGAACTATATCTAAGCTTTCAACATATTTAATAATACCTTATTTTTTATGGGTAACATTTGCAGGGTATTTAAATATAGCTTTATATCTTTTAAATATATCGTGATTTAAATTTTCCTCATTTCAAAAACTTGCATATCTATAATAATAGTGTTATGCAGTCTTGGACTTATTTTTTAAAATCTAAGTATAGAGTAATTAAATTTGAAATTGAGGTTCATTATGGAAAATATAAAACAAATAAAAAGCTTGAATTCCGCTTTGACATTTATGATTCTTTCTACTCTCTTTTTTAGTATATTAGGGCAAAATGCTTATGCAAATGATGTTGTAGCAGCAGGGGAGAACTTTCTTGATGCTTTGTTTTCCGCAATATATACCTTTGTTACAAATTTTTTATCTGATGTAGATGTTATGGCAATTTTAAATATAATTTTAGAAGCTCTGCTTAATCTTGTTCTTATGTTTGTTGAAGCGCTTGAAGATTTAGAAGTTTTTGAAATGATTAAAGAATTTATTATCTCTATGTTTGGAATGGGAACTGAAATTATTAATGACACAGTAAAAAGTGTTGAAGAAATTAACGTATAACCTATCATAGTTATTTATATAAATTTAGAAATACATTCTAGAAAGAGAAGTTTGTTTTATCATGAACTTCTCTTTTATTAAATAAAAAAGCCTCATCTTAGAACATTTATTTATAAAATGCTCTAAATGAGGCTCTTAAAGTATAAACTTGAAAAAATCTTAGAAAGTATAACGCATACCGAAAAGGAATTCATGTCCGGTTGGATGAGCTTTAGCTTTGTAACCATTGAAGTTTGCTTCTGTTTCGCTTGTGTAAACATAACGATAACCAAAATCAGCAGTAAAGTCACCAATAACAAGCCAAGAAATACCAGCACCAATATTGAAAGCAGCGTTTAGTTCATTAGCAGAAAATTTTTGTCCTGCAAATTCCATTGTTTGATCAACATTAGCCATACCTAAACCAGCTGAAATATAAGGGATAAATGGTGTTGAGTTGTAAAAATCGTAATAACCGTTTATGAAGTAGGTATCCATACGAACATCTTGATTAGCAGTGTAGTTACTTCCGCGATATGACCATGCGTTTTCAGCTGTAGTTGTTGTGCGAAGCATTGCTTCAAGTTCAAGACGGATAGGCCATGCTGTAGAGTATTGTAAATCATAACCAATTGCTAGACCACCTGATAAAGAAGCACCTCTATCAGTTGATAAACCAGAGCTTGTTACACTGTTAGAAACATCAGATCCGCTCATACTTTGAATGCTTGCGCCAATTTTAGGGGCAATGTAAATTCCGTATTGAGCAGCATCAGCTGTATATGCAGTAAATAGAGTCATGCATGACAAGAAAAGAATAAGAATTTTTTTCATAATTAACACCTTAATAAGTTTTTATTCAGTAGTAGTAACCAAGATTATTTGCTTTATAGTTAGATAAAAATAAATTTATAAAACATGCATCTAGAAAATTAGCACAAGAATATAGAAAAGGCAAATTCAAAATATCAGCCTTAAAAAATAATCAAAACTCTATACTAAAGTTTCTAAAATATCGACTAAGATATAAGTAATAAAGAACAAGAGTAATTATAAATGTTAGTCTTCGTTAGTGTATGATCTTACTTGAATGGTGTAATATACTTCGTCGTCTTCTGTAATTTCTGTTATAACTCCAAGCAGAGTCATATTTTCGCTTACAAAGTCAACAAGGTCAGCACCAGCGCCTTTTGGAATAATTGAGTATTCTTTTTCACTCTCATTTTCTTCAAGGCAAACTCGTTGCGAGTTGCGTGAGCATGGTTGAATGATGCCTGAAATTTTTTTTAAACCTAAATCTACTTTTTTAGATAACAAATCGCTTTGTGCTATCGAAGTCATAACAAATTCCTTAAAACTTTCCTTAATAGTCTTGGTGTCAAAGTTTTTTGACAAGATATTCTTTGTTCAAAACCTGTATTTTGTCAAGTCTTTTAAAGGCATTTTTTCAAATTGAGCATAATTTTTTTAAAAAGAAAATCAATTGCAATTAAATTAACAAAGGTTTAGAGTGAAAAAAACGTTATATTTAGGTTAGTATATGTCTCAATTATCAGCTTCGCAGTCAATAGGACTTTTTGATTCCGGTGTAGGCGGACTTACAGTTTTAAGCGCACTTTGGAAAGAGTTACCACAAGAAAATTATATTTATTTAGGAGATACAGCACGCCTTCCTTATGGTACAAAAAGTAATGAAACGATAACACGTTATGCACTTCAAGCTTCAGCAATGCTTGTAAAAAGAAATATTAAACTTCTTGTAGTTGCTTGTAATACAGCCTCATCAGTTGCATTGCCGGCTTTGAGGGATGCGTATCCGCACATTCCAGTTATTGGTGTTGTTGAACCGGGAGCAGAGGCAGCCTGTAAAGCAAGTAGAAAAGGTAATATTGCTGTTATTGCAACAGCTTCTACTACCAGAGGAAAAGCGTATGAACGTGCAATTCATGCAATAAATCCTGAAGCTGTAGTTCATTCAATTGCTTGCCCTCTTTTTGTTCCGCTTGCTGAGGATGGACTTGTCGAGGGGCATCTTGTTGAGGGAATTGCTCAAAGATATTTGGATAAATATTTTAATTCTGCTGATACCATAAAACCGGATTCTCTTGTACTTGGTTGCACACACTTTCCACTTTTAGCAAAAGCTCTTCAAAATGTTGTAGGTAGCGAAACTATTTTAGTGGATTCAGCTCAAACAACAGCACAAAAAGTAAAAGAAGTTCTTGTTGAGTTTGATATGGGAAACAAGTTGAACAGCTCTAAAACGGAATTTCTTACTACTGATGATAAAGAACAATTTGCAAAGGTAGGGCAGAGTTTTCTTGGAAGAAATATTTCACCTGATAACATAGAGCTTATTGACCTGTAACTAGTTGTTTGAATTATAAGAAGTTAATTTAATAAATTATTCTATGTTATAATATTTACATTATTTAATGATTATAGTATAAATTATGTAAATTTGTTTTATGCTTGCTAATAGAGTTAAAAGGAATTTGTATGGAATACCTTTATGTAGTTTTACGATATTCTTCGCTTGCTCAACCCTTCTTGAGTATACGTTCAATTGTAAAAGTATATTAGAAAAGAAAAAATCCTTTAATTTGTGTTTTAAATTTTACTACTAATTTTTTTAAGGATATAATATGAAAAAGCAATCAACTTTACTTTATTTAAGTCTTTGTTTACTTTTAACTTTTTTAACTGGCTGTAAAGATGAACAAACTGCACAACAAGCACCAAAAGAAATGCCACCTGTTCATGTTGTGGCTGTAGAAATTAAGCCTGAAACTCTCGATATTACAGGCGAGTACATGGGGAAAGCACTAGGCTTTTTATCAGTTGAAGTACGCGCTCAAATTTCCGGTATTTTATTGAAAAAATACTATAAAGAAGGTGACTTTGTAGAAAAAGGTCAGCTTTTATTTGAAATAGACCCAAGCCAAGCAGAAGCTGCTTTAAGTCAAGCAAATGCAGTGCTTGCTCAAGCGGAGTCAGCTTATAATAATGCAAAAAGAGAATGGGATAGAGTTCTTCCACTTTACAGACAAAATGCTGTTTCTCAGCGTGACCGTGACCAAGCTCAAGCCGCTTATCTTTCAGCAAAAGCCAATGTTGAAGCGGCAAAAGCATCAGAAAGTGAAGCAAAAATTCAGCTTGCATACACAAAGGTAATTGCACCAATTTCAGGTTATACAAGTCTTGAAACAAAGAATGAAGGTAACCTTATTACTTTAGATTCAAGCGGTTCTTTACTTACAAAAATCAATCAAACCGATCCAATGTATATAACATTTTCCTTTCCGGGAACAGAAATTACAAGAATGCAAGATTTGGCTCGTAAAGGTAAAGCAGAGTTACCGGGGACGGATTCAGAAGTATCACTTAAACTTATTGGCGGACAAGAATATCCACATAAAGGTAAGCTGAGCTATACTGACACTCAAATAAATCCACTTACAAACTCAATTGAGGCAAGAGCAGAGTTTCCTAATCCTGATGGTGGCTTGCTTCCGAACATGTTTACAAATATTAGTGTATACGGCGGTAAATTGAAGGATGTAATAATTCTTCCACAAAAAGCAATTCTTTATACTGCAAATGGTTCAATGGTATATGTGATTGATAAAGATAATAAAGTTGCATTAAGACCAATAAAAATAAGCTTTCCTGTAAATGATTTATTCATTATTGAAAGTGGAATAGAAGTTGGTGAAAAAGTTGTTATTGAAGGAATTACTAAAGCTCATCCGGGTTCAGCAGTAAATGCTACAATGCAAAGCAGCGTAATATCAGTTGAATCTGAAAATCTTCCGGCTCAAACACCTGAAGAAGCTACTCCGGCAGCTCAATAGGAGTAGACTATGCAAGAAAATAAAGATAAAAACTTAGCGTCCGACGCAAGTAAATATAAAGATACTTTTTTCATAAAACGTCCTGTATTATCAACAGTTATTTCGTTGTTTATTGTGCTTGCCGGTTATTTGGCTATTCAATCTCTTCCTATTGCGCAATATCCTGACTTAGTTCCGCCGGTAGTATCGGTTCAAGCACAATATCCGGGAGCAACACCTGAAACTTTATCAGCAACAGTTGCTTCTCCGCTTGAGCAGCAAATCAACGGTGTTGATGATATGATTTACATGTCAACCACTGCTTCTGTTTCAGGCTATGTTAATATTAATATCAGCTTTGAGCTAGGTACTGACCCTGATATCGCAACAATCAACGTAAACAACCGTGTTCAAGCAGCTCTTACCACACTTCCGGAAGAGGTGCGTAGATACGGTGTAACTGTAAAGAAGAGCTCATCATCAATTCTGCAGTTTGTTGCTATCTATTCACCAAACAACTTTCGTGATGATATCTACTTAAACAACTATGCACTTATAAATGTTATAGATAATCTCAAACGTTTGAATGGTGTGAGTGATGCATCCATCTTTGGTGCTAAAGACTATGCTATGCGTATCTGGCTAAAGCCTGATCGTATGGAATTTTTCAAGCTAAACCCAAGCGATGTATATTCGGCTGTTCAAGAACAAAATGCGCAATACGCAGCAGGTTCACTTGGAACAATGCCAGGACCAAAGGATTTAGAAATAACATGGCAAATAAGCGCACAAGGGCGACTTGTAACTCCTGAAGAATTTGAAAATATTATTATCAGAAGTGATGAAAATGGCGGAGTGTTACGATTAAGCGATGTTGCAGATGTTGAACTTGGTGCAGTTACTTATAATGTTGGTACTTTCTTAAATGAAGGAGCAATGGCGGCTATTGGTATTTATCTTGCGCCGGGTGCAAATGCCCTTGCAACAGCTGAACTTGTACATGCTGAACTTGAAAGATTGAAGCAGTTTTTCCCTTACGGGGTTGATTACGCAATTCCATACGATACTACACTTTTCGTTCAAATATCAATTGAAGAAGTTGTAAAAACACTTGCAGAAGCTATGTTATTGGTGTTCTTGGTTGTTTATCTCTTCTTGCAGAATTGGCGTGCAACACTTATTCCTTGTATTGCTGTTCCTATTTCTGTTATAGGTACATTTGCGGGAATGCTTGCATTTGGTTTTTCAATCAACACTCTTACACTTTTCGGGCTTGTACTTGCAATCGGTATTGTTGTGGATGATGCTATTGTTGTGCTTGAAAACGTTGAACGTATTCTTGCTACTGAAAAAAACATTACTGTAAGGCAAGCAACGGCAAAAGCTATGCATGAGGTAACTGGTCCTGTTATTGCTATTGTGCTTGTGCTTTGTTCGGTGTTTGTACCTGTTGCTTTTCTTGGTGGTCTTGCCGGTGAAATGTATAAGCAGTTTGCCATTACAATTTCGATATCTGTTACACTGTCGGGTATTGTTGCGCTAACGCTTACTCCATCGATGTGCGTGTTGCTTCTTAAAAGAGCGCATCATGAACCGGCAGCGCCTTTCCGCTGGTTTAATAATCTATTTGATAAAATTACCCATGGCTTTACTGCTGTAACAAAAAGATTTATCAAATCGAGTATAATGTCACTTGGTGTGTTTGCGGCGGTTTGTTATGCGGCTATCAGTCTTTTCTCCATAGTTCCAGGTGAGCTTGTTCCGAGTGAAGATCAAGGTAACGTTATGGCAATTGTTATTCTTCCGGAAGGAACAGCTTTACCACCAACTATTGAAGTTACTCAAAGACTTACACAAGAGATTCTGAAAAATCCTGCAGTTGAAGATGTTGTTAATATTTCGGGCCTTAACCTTATGAACAGTTCGCTTTCACCTAATATGGCGGGTATGTTCATAACCTTAAAAGATTGGTCAGTGCGTGAGGATATGGGCTTTAATCTCCAGCAATTCCTTGGCAGTATCTATATGCTTGGTTTGAAAGAAACAAATGCTTTAGTTCTTCCATTTAACCCACCGCCAATTATGGGTATGTCCACTACCGGTGGTTTTGAGATGTACATTCAAAGTCAGACCGGTGACGTTAAAGAACTCTCTGACATAACTTCACAATATATACAAAGAGCAAATGCACTACCTGAACTTAACGGAGTTTCAAGCACATTCAGCGTAAATGCACCTCGTATGTTTATTGAGTTGGATAGAGAAAATGCAAGAGCATTACAAGTAAATGTTTCAGAAGTATTCTCAACCCTCGCAAGCACCCTTGGAACTGGTTATATCAACGACTTCAACTATCTTGGGCGTACTTATCGTGTTATGATGCAAGCAGATGCTGATGACCGTATGACTCCAAATGATATAGAGAAGCTCTATGTTAGAAATGCAGAGGGAAATATGATTCCACTAAGTTCATTAATTACAGTGAACTTTGAATCAGGTCCTCAAGCTATTCAGCGTTTTAACGGCTTTACAGCGGCTCAAGTAACAGGTAATCCGAGTGCAGGCTATAGTTCAGGTCAAGCACTACAAGCACTTGAAAATCTTGCGGCAGAAATGTTACCACAAGGTTATATGATTTCATGGGGTGGTTCATCATACCAAGAAGTTTCAACAGGTGGAACTGACTATGGTGTATTTGGGCTTGCAATTTTGATGGTTCTTCTTATTCTTGCTGCTCAGTATGAAAAGTGGACACTTCCTATTGCAGTTCTTTCAGCAATTCCGTTTGCAGTGTTTGGTGCAATTTGTACTAACTGGATACTTGGCGAAACAAATAACGTTTATACACAGGTTGCAATTATTACTCTTTTAGGTTTAGCATCGAAAAATGCTATTTTGATTGTTGAATTTGCATCGGAGTTGTATCATAACGGAATGCCGGCTGAACAAGCTGCGGCCGAAGCTGCGCACTTACGATTCAGACCTATCATTATGACATCACTTGCCTTTATTCTTGGTTGTGTACCTTTGGCGATAAGTTCCGGTGCAGGTGCGGCGAGCCGTATTTCTATTGGTGTTTCAGTTATAGGTGGTATGCTTGTAGCAACTTTCCTAGCTCCAATTATTGTGCCTTACTTCTTTACAAAGATTATGGTTCTCACAGAGAAGTTTACAAAAAAACAAAGCGGAGAAGAAAAACATGAAGATATCTAATCTTACAAAGTTCATAAAACTAAGCCTACTTTTCCCAAGTCTGCTTATTGTTTCTGCGTGCTCATTTGCGCCGGAATATGTAAGACCTACTTTGGATATGCCTGATACATGGCCGGGGTATGCTGTCAATAATGAAATAATCTCCGATAAATGGTGGGAACGCTTTGAAGATGACCGCCTTAATATTATTATCGAAAAAGCATTAACAAATAACTATGATTTGCTAATTGCCGCTGAACAAGTAAATCAAGCTCTTGGATATTTAGGAGTTGCTCGAGCTGATTTATTACCAAGTGTAAATGGTGGCGGAAGTGCCGGCGAAAGCATGGCGTATAAAACATCTGAATCCGCAGCTCGTGTAACTAGCGATAGTTATACTCTAAACTTTCAAGCCGCTTGGGAGTTGGATTTCTGGGGTAAATACAGAAATGCAAATAATGCCGCTCGTGAACAACTTCTTGCATCACAATACGGTAAAGATTCTTTAAAACTTATGATTGCGGCTCAAACTGCATCAGCGTACTTTACTCTTCTTTCACTTGATGAACAACTTGCGATTTCATATCGTACTCTTCAAACTCGTGAAGAGTCACTCCGTATCTATAAAGCGCAATATAAGGAAGGTCTAATTAATGAATTAGATTTCCTTCGTGCTTCGACTGAAGTTGATACAGTACGTACGACAATTTTCCAACTTATCTATCAAATAGATAATGCTGAAACTGCTCTTCAAGTTCTTATGGGTGAATCTCCCCGTGAAATTTTTGAAGAAGAATTTAAACGTGGTAAGACTCTAACTCAACTTCCAAACTACCCGCAACCGCCGGCAGGAATTCCATCAGATCTTCTTTCAAGACGTCCGGATATTCTCGCCGCTGAAGCAAACTTGAGAGCTGCAAACTTTAAAGTTGGTGTAGCAAAGGCTCAATGGTTCCCATCAATATCCCTTACAGGTTTACTTGGTGTGCAATCTATCGACCTTGACGCTCTCTTCAAAGGGGCGGCGCATACTTGGAGTTATGGCGCAACCGTTGCAACTCCAATTTTCCAAGCTGGTAGAATATCGAGCAATATAGAAATATCTGAAGCTGCAATGCGTGAAGCAACCCTCAAGTATTCTCAAACAGTGCAAACAGCTTTCAAGGAAATCAGAACAGCTCTTTCAGTGCAAGCAAGTATTGGGAACGTTGTAACATCTCTTGATAATATAGTTGACTCCCTCACAAAAGCTGTAAACCTTGCTCAAATTAGATACGATAACGGTTATGCATCATATCTTGAAGTACTCGATGCGCAACGCTCTCTCTTCGATTCAGAAATTCAACTCGCAAATGCAAGAGCTCAGCAACTCTCTACAATTGTAAATATCTGCCTCGCTCTTGGTGGCGGTTGGAGTGCGGAAGAAGAGTAGTTTTTAGTTTTTTTGTCTCCGACGGGCAAAGGGAATGATTCCCTTTGCAAACCCCTTTTCT
>CAYJEN010000036.1:0-17456 GCA_964369185.1 uncultured Desulfovibrionaceae bacterium | reverse complement strand
AAAATAATAAATATTCCTAGGCTAAATTCTTTTCTTTTTTCATTCATTTTCTATATCCTCATATTCCAACTAATTTTTATTTTCGACCTGCATCCATGAATCAATTGCTTCACGAACTTCGGGATTGATTTGAGAGGTCATGCGGTTTTCTTCTACTGCTTTACGCGCAAGAAATTGTAATGTATATGGATTTGTATCATTATAAAATTCTTCTTTTGAACCACTAAATATAGCTTTGCCTTGATGAAGCAAAAGAACATTTTCAGCAATTGACTTAACACTTGCTAAATCGTGAGTGATAAGAACTATTGTCATATTAGGGTAATAGCTTTTTAAATCGATAAGCAATTGATCCATTTGAGCTGATGTAATTGGATCAAGCCCCGAGGTTGGTTCATCACAAAAAAGAATTGGTGGTTCAGTGATAATTGCACGAGCTAAGCCGGCTCTTTTGCGCATTCCACCGGAAAGCTGATCCGGATAAAACTCTGCAAATTCTTCTAATCCAACTAAATCAAGCACACGAAGAGCGGCTTCTTTTCGGATTTCCAATGGAAGCTTTGTATGCTCGCTTAAAGGTAGAGAGACATTTTCCCATAACTTTAGTGAACCAAGCAATGCTCCATCTTGAAAAAGCACTCCAAATCTGCGTCTAAACTTACGAAATTCTTCAAGTTTCATATCAACAAGATTTTTATCGCCAAGAAATATTTCACCGCTTTTAACTGGATTCAATCCTAAAATCATCTTTAGTAGGGTGCTTTTTCCACAACCGGATTCACCTAACAAAGCACAAATACTACCGCCCTTAATAGTTGCGTTTAGTCCTGAAAATATTAATGTATTAGGATAACCACCAAAAAGATTTCTAAATTCTATATTCATCGTTTTCACTTGTTCCCTAAATTAGCAAGAAAGTTGTAAGTACATAATCGGCAACAAGAACAAGTATAGAAGAGAATACAACAGCAGAAGTTGTTGCATTTCCAACTGCTTGAGGTCCTTTACTATCTTTTCTCATATGCACATTATAACCTTGATAGCAAGAAACAAAAATTACGATAAAGCCAAAAATTAATGCTTTAATAAATGTACTTGTTACATCGCTCATACGCACTGAGGATTCAATTCCCGCAAAATACGTGCCTTCATTCAATGGCAAAAGAACACAAGCAGAAAGATAACCCCCAAAAAGACCAACTACATTAAAAATTGCTGTCAAAAAAGGAAAAACAACTATAGATGCCAGCACTCTAGGAGTTACTAAATATCCAAGTGGGTTTATATCCATTACTTCAAGAGCGTCGATTTGATCAGAAATACGCATAACCCCGATTTCTGCTGTCATGGCAGAACCTGCTCTACCAGCCAACATTATAGCGGTGAGCGTTGGTGCAAGTTCACGTATAAGCGATAATGAAAGCAAAGAGCCAAGCATGGCTTCAGCTCCGAATAAGCTCATAGCGTAGTATGATTGCAAACCAAGTACAAGACCTGTAAATAAGCTGATTAAACAGATTAAAAATAATGATTGCGAACCAATTATATATATTTGATGAAATGTTTTGGAGCAAAGTTTATTCACTTTTGTGATAAGCATACACGAGCGCAAGCAAAATAAAGTCCAAATTCCAAATTTATTGATAATGTTCAACTAAGTAAACCTCAAAATTCAAGTAGTCTCAACTATAAATGACTTCTTTTTCCATTGCAAGGATTTTTTATTGTTATAATTTTCATTGAGATTTAAAAAAAAATGAGAATAACTATAAATTAAAACTCATAGTTATTCTCACTTCTTTACTATTTTATAGAGTATTGTTAAGCTATATTTTGCATTCTCTGATAAGATAAATGCGCATTACTTCTATATCTTGCCTGTTGAAATGAGTCAGCAGTATCTACAGCTTGAAGAGCAACTGAACTTTCAGCAAATGGAATATAGTTCGCATTTTGGACTTGTGCTTGACTTACTCCAAACGCGCTTTCTTGCTGTGAAGCAGGGTTCACATTCATCATTAAACCTACTGTATTAAGAATAGGTTGAGCTGATAAATCATTACCCACAGTTACTTTTTCTGTAAATTCAGCTACTTTTGCAGAGTTATTTTTTTCAAATCCTCTTGTATAAGTATTCGGCAGTGAGTCTGTTTGATTCGGTATTGCGTCAAACTTAGAATTTTTAGCTTTATTTTCAGGTAATTCCGCTAAAAAAGATTTCATTTCTTCTGAAAGTATAATACCGCTTGAATCTGTGCCTTTTGTTTGTACATAGCTAGAATTTTTTTCTGTACTATTAGCAGTCTGTCTCCCGTCAGTTTCAGGCATACTAAAAGGAATTTCATTTTCTTTAATTGTACGCACCGGAAGAACAGGAGGAGAATATACTCCACTTCCATAATAATATTGACTATCTAGTGCTGAAATTGACATAGCAACTCCGTTATTTTTTTTATTGAAACTAACCTTCTACTAGAATTATCGGTATAAACTTAAATATCTTTAGGCTTAATTTAATATTTTTTATTTTTTAGAGCAAGGAAACACACAAGTTCAAGCTCATAAAATAAAAACAATCTTTGACAGATAACTAAAGTATGTTTATACTATATTCATGGATTATGTGAGGAGAATTTTATGATTTTGCGTTCAGCCGCAGATTATTCACTTTATTTGGTAACAGATACAGGACTTTGCCGTGGAAGAGAACTTATAGATGTAACTCTCCAAGCTGTTCAAGGTGGTGTTACCATTGTACAATTGCGTGAGAAAAATATTGCCACTCGTGACTTTGTTGAACTCGCAAGAGCAATGAAATCCGCATTGAACGATTTTCAAGTCCCTCTAATAATTAATGATAGAGTTGATGTTATGGCTGCTGTTGTGGCTGATGGAATTCATGTTGGTCAAAAAGATATGCACCCGCATGATGTGCGTCAACTTCTTGGAAATAAATGTATAGTTGGTCTTACAGTAAATAACTTTTCTCAGCTAGATGAATCATGTAATTTCGATATTGACTATATAGGTTTAGGTCCGATTTATCCTACTACAACTAAGGAAAATCCGGCTCCTACACTTGGTGTTGAGGCAATAGCAAGGGCACGCTTTTCCACAACAAAATCAATAGTAGCAATTGGCGGAATTAATGAAAATAATGCTGAAGAAGTCTATAGAGCTGGAGTTGATGGGATTGCTGTTGTATCAGCTATCTGTTCAGCAGAAAAGCCCGAACAAGCAGCTAAAAAGTTTAGAGAATTACAGCTAAAACCTCTTCTAGAGAAAACAAGCTTATTCTATAAAGATAACTTTGAAGCAAAAAACTCTGAAGCAGTTGTAGCTTCAGCACAAGACAATAAAATTCAATAAATAAAGAGAATTATAATGATAGTTTATAGAAATACCGGTTCGATTTGGCAAACAATTTTACTTATAGTAATCCTTGTAGGTTTACTTGTAGCAGGCTTTTACCTATTTATTGCTCTTTTCCCTCTTATCGTTGCGCTTGTGCTTTATATTTGGTATCGAGTACACAAAAAAATGAAAGAATTTGAAAAAGCTCGTGCACAATATCAAGAAAATCCATATGAGAATAATTTTCAACAGTTTAGGTCAGTTCACTATACCTACACCGACAATGAAAATAATCAAACAAACTCAACCGAAGCTTCAAATACAGAGCAAGCTACCACTAAAGGGCATGATCCTGTAATTTATGATATTACACCTGAAAACTATAGCGTAGAAGAAAAGAAGTAAGTTAAAATTATGGAAAATTGGCAAAAAGAAAAGCAAGAGTGTTTACTTAATACTCGTACAATTGTGATTAAAGTTGGTTCAGCAGTTCTTACAAACAAAGAAGGATTGAATTTTCCTGTTTTAGAGAATATTGTTGAACAAATAGCAACACTTGTAAAAGCCGGAAAAAGAGTTGTTTTCGTTTCTTCCGGAGCTGTTGCCGCCGGTCGAGCTGCTTTGCGTGGTTCTGATACCGACGAAAGCTTTCTTGAAGGTCTTTCAGGTAAACAAGCAGCCGCAGCAATAGGACAAGGTAAACTCGTTCACTTTTATGATGAAATGTTTGCTAAACACTCTTTATTGTCCGCTCAAATTCTTCTGACTCGTGATGACTTTAAAAATCGTGAACGTTTTCTTAATGCCAGAAATACTTTGACAAAACTACTAGACATGAAAGTTATTCCTATCGTCAATGAAAACGATACTGTAGCTGTTCATGAACTTAAGTTTGGTGATAATGATGCGCTTGCGTCATATATATTAAATGCGGTTGAAGGTTCGCTTTCTATTAATCTAACTTCTACAGCAGGTGTTCTTTCTAAAAATCCGCTTGAGTGTCCAGAAGGTGAAGAAATTCCAATTCTTCCTTGTGTTTCAGACATTGAACATATTGATATTGATGGACTTTGTGGTGGAAAAACAAGTGTAGGAACAGGCGGAATGCATTCTAAACTTCTTTCAGCTCGTCGTGCAGCTCAAATAAGTGTACCAACCTATATTCTACCAGGAAGAGAAAAAAATATTATATTAAGAGCACTTGCAGGTGAAGAAGTCGGTACTTGGATTGCACCTTCTGATAAGCATATTTCACGAAAAAAATACTGGCTCGCTTATAAAACTGCACCTACAGGAAGTATTTTTGTAGACGAGGGCGCAGCTAACGCATTGCTTGAAAAAGGAAAATCTCTTTTGCCGGCTGGTATAACAAAAATTGAAGGCGACTTTAAAGAGGGTGACTTGGTTAGAATTATCTATTCTAATAATTCATTTGCCGTTGGACTCATAAACTACTCTAGCAATGATATGAAAAAAATTGCCGGAAAGAAAAGATTTGAAGTAGCTGCAATTCTTGGAAATGCACACTATCCTGAAGTAATTCACAGAGATAACATGCTCTTAAACGCAGCGGTTTAAAATGTATTGCAAAGTTGCGCTTTTATCGCCTCCCTATAGCGAATTGACGTATGCAATTCCATCTTATATCTCTAAAGACATATTAAATAAAGGACTACGAGTCGCCATTCCTTTGGGTAATGGCGCTCTTCGTGTTGGCATAATAGTAGACCTAATGGAAAGTCACGGACTTGGTGATAACGTTTCCATTAAGGAAATCGTGTGGCTACTCGAAACAAAACCTCTTATAAATAATGAGATTGTAAGTCTTATTGAAAGTCTTTCTGTTAGACAAGCACAAAATAAAGCACAAATATTTGCAAATATTTTGCCTCAAGCACTTAGAACTACTGCGAAACTCAGACTAAAAGAGTATAAAGAAAATGCTAGACCTGTAAACCACTCATTCAAAGCTTTAAAATCATATTCTCAGTCAGAAGCAAGTATTCTTTTTGAAAAGTATATAAATTCAAATGGTGTAGAACTTCTTGAACTCCAACAAGAAAATGCTGAGCACGAAATGTGTCGCCTAGCAATGGATCCACCTTGGAATATTCGTCCTACAGCTCATAAGCAACGAGAAATACTTGAATACTTATATGCAAATGGTGATTGCACACGTAAACGATTGCAGCAAAATCTTGGTGCAACTTCACTAGCACCGCTTTCTGCGCTTACAAAGTTAGGAATGGTTAATATTGTTCCTTGCGAAGATGCAGAAGAGCAAGAAGAAGATAAACTCCTCGCTCTTTTGGAAACAACCCTATTAGAATCTAAGCCAATTTTTGAATTTTCTGCTGAACAGCAAAAAGCTATAGACACTGGAATTAAAGTTTTAGATAAAGAAAAAGCAGAGTTGCGTCTTCTTTATGGTATTACGGGGTCAGGCAAAACAGCCGTATATCTTGAACTTGCAAGACAAACTTTATTGAGAAATAAAAGTGTTTTTTTTCTTGCACCTGAGGTTGCTCTTGCTTTAAAATTAAAAAAAGATGTAGAAAAATTTCTTCCAAATGTAAAAATCCATTTTTCACACGGTTATCAGACACCACAAAAAAGAGCAAAAAATTACAAAGAAATAGCAAGCGAAGAACAAGCTTGTATAATTATCGGTACACGCTCTGCCCTTTTTCACGCTGTTAAAGTTGATATTGGGTTGATAGTTTTAGATGAAGAGCATGATAGTTCTTACAAGCAAGATGAAAAATTTTTTTATCATGCAAAAGAGATAGCATGGCATCGAGCTATGCATCATAAATCCTTGATGCTTATTGGCTCTGCAACTCCTGATATTAAAACTTTCTATGCTGTGCAAGAAGGGCAAATCCCGTGCGACACCTTACCTGCTAGAGTTGGTGGTGGCGATCTTCCACAGATTGAACTAGTTGATATATCACAATCTTCAAAACACGAACTCCTCACCGCTTATACTCTTAATGCTTTAAAAGAATGTATTGAAAAAGATGAGCAAGCAGTTATTCTTTTAAATAGAAGAGGTTATGCTCCAATTATGTACTGTCTTGACTGCAAGGAAGTTCAACGTTGCCCGCATTGCTCTATTGCTATGACCTACCATAAAAAGCGTAACATGCTTACTTGTCATTATTGTAATTACACAAGATTTTTTCCATCTCCTTGTACAAAGTGTAAAGGTTTGCAATATTTACCGCTTGGTGATGGCACTGAAAAGCTTGAAGAACAGCTTGCTTCCTTTATGCAAGAGCATGGCTTTGATAAAAAAATCCTCAGATTAGATAGAGATAGCACAAGACGACACGGAAGCATGGAAGAAATTCTTGCAAAATTTTCACGTAAAGAGGCATCAATCTTAGTCGGTACACAAATGCTTTCAAAGGGGCATCACTTTCCTCATGTTTCTCTTGCTATCATTGCAGATGCCGATCTCACACTCAATTTTCCTGATTATAGAGCCCCTGAGCGTACTTTTCAGCTTTTAGTTCAGTCCGCCGGTCGTGCAGGCAGAGAGCTTGAAAATGGAAAAGTTCTTATACAAACCCGCGATACTAAACACTATTGTTGGCAATACGTACAAAATCATGATTATGAAAAATTTTATGAATATGAAATTGCACTCAGAAAAAAAAGACAATACCCTCCTTTTATAAAACTTGCGCTTATACGTATATCTTTCCCGATGCAAATGGAAAATTTTTCAGAAGCACTTGCACAAGTCACAAATTATTTGAAGCTAAAATCAAAAGATTATAATGTGCGCTTGCTTGGACCTGTTGCATCACCAATTGCAATTATTCAGAATGTAAAGCGTTATCAAGCTCTAATAAAATCTGGTGATTGGAAAGATATTCGTCAACTATTTCACTCACTACAAATGACTAAGCAGGATAATCCTTTGCTAAAGGATGTGCGTTTTCTTTTAGATATTGACCCTGTAAATATGCTGTAACAAAGGATTTTTTAATGAAGTGGGTTTCTCATCAAGCTATGGCAGGAGCAGTTTGGTTTAGCTTAAGTTTGCCGCCTGAAATCTTGCCTCCTTTACTTGTAGGAGCTGTTTTACCAGATATGATTGATCATGCCTACGCCGGTGCAGGTAGAAACAGGCAGGCTCGATTTAATAAAGTACATAGAAAAGCCTCACATTTTTGGGGATTTTATTTAGTGGGAATTTTTGTATCGTGGGTGATGGTTCTCTACCCTGAAATTTGGAATGATATAGCAAAAAATATCTTTAGTAGTGATTTAATTGGATCTTCAGCTTTTAGAGTTATACGCAACTATGGAACTGAATCTCTTTTAGCTCTCTTTGTTGGCGGATTAATTCATATTTTAGGTGATATGCTCACTGTAAGTGGAGTTCCTCTCTATCCTACTTTTGGCTGGAAAAGAAAAATCACTTTAAATCTTTTCTCAACAGGAAGTAAAAAAGAATATATCTTCACAGCAATTCTGATAGCTCTTACTTTCGGTTTTGGAACATCAGAAGGGCAAAAATTTATAAAGACCTTTTTACGAGAATTACCTAACTTACTCTAATTATATATGTAAATTCCATATAAATAAAGAAGCTTATCACCTCATTATGTGATAAGCTTCTTTTATTTATTCTTGAGCTGTTTTGATAAGTTTACGTGCTCTTAGTGGTACATAAACATAAGTATAACAAATTCCGATAATTATATAAATAAACATAATCAGAAATATAAAAATATCAGGTCTTGAAAAGACGGCAATAAATACAAGAAAAAGACTTACCATTGTTCTAAATGGGTGCTTTTTCGCCCAATCTATTTCTTTAAAAGAGTAATAACGTACTCTACTTACCATCAACAAGGCTACTAATGCGGAAATAGAAAGTGTCAGAAGCGGAATATTTAATCCTAAAGTTTCTGGAGTGCGGTTTATAAGTAAAACAAATCCGGCTAAAGTACAACCTGCCGCAGGGCTTGGAAGTCCTATAAAAAATCTATTTTGTGAATGTGTTGATGATGCCGCAACATTGAACCTTGCAAGCCTTAGAGCTGCACAAGCCATAACAAGAAAAGCTACCCCTATTCCAAGTCTTCCATAAGCTTGTAAGTGCCATGACCATACTAATACTGCCGGAGCTGCACCAAAAGCAACCAAATCCGCCAATGAATCATATTGCACACCAAACTCACTTGAAGTGCCGGTTAGACGAGCAACTTTTCCATCTAAACCATCCATAAATGCTGAGAAAAAAATACAAAGAGCCGCTTGTCCGTGGAAACCTTCAAATGAAAGTGTCATACACAAAAAGCCGAGAAAAAGTGAGGCCGATGTAAATAAATTAGGGAGGATATAAATTGCTCTCTTTCTCAGTGGTTTCTTTTCACTAGGAATTTGTAAATCGCTCATATATCGCTCCCTATATTTTATGTTTAGAATAATTAGTCTTTTAGTTTTGCAAGAACTGTTTCACCCGCGTAAACTTGCTCTCCTATTTTTACAGAAGAAGTATAATCTTTTGGGATATATAAGTCAACTCTAGAACCAAATCTAATCATACCAAATCGTGCACCGCGATCAAGAAGAGTATTTTCTTGAACCTTACATACAATTCTTCTGGCAATTAAGCCTGAAATTTGTACGAATGTCCAAGGATTATTTTTCTCATCAATCATTTGATATGCACAACGTTCATTGTCGGTGCTTGCTTTATCAAGTGCTGCGTTAAGGAATAATCCTGGAAAATAAACAATTTTTTTAACTACACCACTAACAGGAGCTCTGTTTACGTGTACTGAAAAAACGTTCATGAACACAGAAATACAAGTTTTTGTTTCGCCATCAATTGGATCAACACGGTCTTCAATACGGATAATTTTTCCATCCGCCGGCGAAATAGCTATGTTGTCATCGGTAGAAGTTACTCTTTCAGGATCTCTAAAGAAGTGTAGTGTAAAGAAAAATAATCCTAAGAAAATAACCGCTAAGAATTCCCATTCAATTAATGCAAAAACAATTGTCGACAAAGCAAGAAGTGCTAACATTGGATAACCTTCATGAGCTATACCGTATGTGCCTGCTTTTATATCATTTTTATATAATTTATTTGTGTCGGACATAATAACTCCTATGAGCGTCTGTCTTGTTTTACTCGGCTGATGATAACACGTTTAAGTGCACCTTCGCCAACTGAACGAGTTTGGATATCAGGCATTTCTTGAAGCGCAAGGTGAACTATACGTCTTTGATATGCTGATAATGGTCTTGTAGAAGAAGATTTTCCGCTTGTACGAACTCTATCTGCAAGAATAAGAGCAAATTCATTCAATCTATTATCTTGACGTGAGCGGTAATCACCAACTTCAATTTGAACTCTTACATGAGAATTTACAGCTTTACTGATAATGCGTGCTGCAAGATATTCAATAGAAGCAAGTGTTTGCCCCTCTTTACCGATGAGAAGACCTGAATCTTCTGCATTGATAGCCATACAAAGTCTATCATTTTTGATAGAAACTTCAATTTCTAAAGAATCAGCAATTGGACTGCAAAGTGTTGAAAGTACAGTCTTTCCTGTTTCAAGAAGAAGATTTTCGTCGATATTTGCAAGAGAGAATCTTTCATTATCAATAGAATCTGCATCTTTGTGTGCGTGATTTTGTTCAGCTTTGTGAGCTGGTTTTTCACGCTTTTGCTCATTATTTCTAGGAGCTTTAGGCGCTGATTTTCTATCTTCTTTCTTTTCAAAAGGTTTCTTTTCTACTTTTTTCTCGACTGCTTTTTCTTCCTGTTTTTCAACAGTTTTCTCTTCTTTTTTAGCTTGTGGAGCTTCCTTTTTAGGATGTGCCACTTCTTTCTTTGGTTGAGATGCTTCTTTTTTCGGCTGTTGTTTTACTTCTTGAACCGGTTTTTCACTTACAGGTGCAACAGGCGCTGGTTTAGGTTCCAAACTAGTGCGGAAAGTTTTTTCTGCCATATTAGGAAGCGTTGCTTTACGTGCACTAATTCTTGCTTTTCTAGCGCCAATAAAGCCAAATACGCCGGATTTAGCATCTTCAAGGATTTCAATTTCTAACTTTTCACGTTCGGTATTGAAGTAATCGCAAGCGTTATAGATTGCATCATCAAGTGTTTTGCCTTGAAACTCTTTAAAATCACTCATATTACTTATCCTTTTTATTGGTTATTTAATTTTGCGTAACGTAAACCACTGTTGGATAATTGAGATTACGTTACTCATAAGCCAGTAAAGAACAAGCCCTGAGGGGAAGTTTAAGAACATAAATGTAAAGATAACAGGCATAAAGAGCATCATTTTTCTTTGAGTAGGATCGCCCATGCTAGGTGTGAGGAGCTGCTGAAGAAGCATTGTTCCACCCATTACTATTGGAGTGATGTACAAAGGATCTTTTGCTGAAAGGTCAGCTAACCAAATGATGTCTGTAAATGGTAAGTATGAAATAAATGCTGAGTGACGAAGTTCAATTGATTGCAATAATGCTTGATATAAAGCAAAGAATACAGGTATTTGAACTAAAATCGGTAAACAACCACCTAATGGATTTACACCGTAGGTTTTGTAAAGTTGCATCATTTCTTGGCTCATTGCTTGCTTATCGTCACCGTATTTCGCTTGCAATTCTTTCACCATTGGTTGAATGCGTTTCATTTTTTCCATTGATGTAAAGCTTGATTTTGTGAGCGGCCAGAAAAGAATTTTTATGAGAATTGTCAAGATGATAATTGCAACACCCCAGTTAGCAATAAAGCCATAGAGGAATGTCATAAGCCAAAGCATAGGACGAGCTAAGATATCGAACATACCCATATCTGTAGCTTCGCTTAAATTTCTTGGAGCTTGATCTAAAAGAGAAATTTCTTTTGGTCCAAACCACCAGAAAGTATCAATTACTGTTGTGCTATTTCCGGCAAGAGCAATATCGCTTTCTTCTAAAGCAACACGCCAGATATTATCTTGAATGCGACCTTTTAATGTTGCCGGTGTATCAGTTACAGGCGCAACTGCTGCTAAGAAGTAGTTGCTTGCTAAACCTGCCCAGCTAAATTGACCACTTTCAAGCATACCTTCTTCAGTAAGTTCTTCAACGTCAAGATTTTCTTCAAGTCCATCATTATAGTATACAACTTTCATTGTATCATAGCTATTATCAGGGCTTGCGAGTGACGAAGTTGCAAGAGTGTAAGAAAGTCTTGCATTCATTGGTTTTGGAGAAAGAATTTCTAATTTTTCGCTAATTAGGTAGGTATCTGCATTAAAAGTAAGAATACGTTTGAAGCTTACGCCGTCGATCATACCTACAAACTCTAAGCTTGCGTCTTGACCCGCTGTAAGTGTGGTATTACTTGCAGAAGTAGCCCATTCACCATTGTGCCAGCTAGGTTGCCCATTATACAAAATCCCCATAGGAGAAACAAGGCCTGCCTGTGGAGAGATAAGTTCAACGGGAATATCCGAGCTAAGTTCAGATGAATATTTTTTTAATTTGAAAGATGTAAGAACTGGTCCGCTTGAATTAAGTACTGCTGTGTAAAGAGGGGTATCAATTACGATTTCTTTCCCTTCTTGCGGAGCAAATTGAGCAGCAGCAGGCGTTTGATTTTCAGTTTGTACAGGTGCCTGTGCGGTTTCTACAGGTGTTGATTGTTCGGTTGCAACAGGTGGCGTTGGAGTCCAGCCCATGTAGTTTGAGAGTTCAGTCCAGCCAATAAGTATGGCTAAGCATAAAGCTGTTGCAATTAATACACGTTTCGTTTCCATACATATTCCTTTAAGCGTGTTGATAAAAGACTTATGCTGACGGTGTTTTCGTGTACAATAAACACTGTAAGTTATTGTGCTAATTATGTTAAAATGCTATTTTTTCTTTGGTGGAACAGGGTCAAAGCCACCTTCAAAAAGGGCATTACATCTTAATAGGCGACGTACAGTAAGATATAAACCATATATTACACCGTGCACCTCAATCGCTTCTATTGCATAATTCGAGCAAGAAGGATAGTAACGACACACATTCGGAAGAAATGGTGAAATACATTTTTTATAAAATTTTATAGGTAACAGAACACACTGTTTGACAATAAGCCGTAGACTATTCATGTGGTTTTGTAAAAAGTTTATTAAGCTCTTCTTCTACTTCTGTATATGTAAGAGTGTGAACTCTAATGTGTTTTTTCGGGGTTACCACAACATCTGCTGATTTAGGGAGAATATGCTGATTTAGCCTTAAATATTCACGTAATAGTCGTTTCATTCTATTTCTTGTAACTGCATTACCGATTTTTTTCGTAACAGCAAGCCCAACACGTGTTTGAACTTCGTCCCCTATTTCTCTGATAAAAGCAAGAAAGTGTCGTGAATGTATTTTATATCCATTATTATAGCATAAAGAAAAATCAGCTCTTTTGAGTATTCTTTTTTCTTTTCCCCAGTCTGCACTCATGATCTATCCTTATTAAAACACATATACGACAAAAGACTTTCCCTCTTCCAACCTGTATGATTATTATTCCTTGAAAATATCAATATTAACTATATCAAGCTAATTCCATCATAAAAAAATTAATCATCGAGGTAAGGTTTGAGAAATCTTTTGTCTTTATACGTAAGAAAAGGGCTTCATGCCTATGCAGCTAAACGTTTGCGACCTTTAGCACGGCGACGAGCAATGATTGCACGACCGTTTGGTGAACTCATACGTTCACGGAAACCATGGGTTCTTTTTCTTCTAATTTTACTTGGTTGATAGGTACGTTTCATGAATAACTCCTTAAATATATTGTACATTTAATGAATGTACGCTTTGTTTTTAAATGCTATTTAAATACTGCTCATTCATTTATCCATAATGAACTTTGTGTTATATCCTTACTTTTAGCAGACGTCAAGTTTAAATTTCATTAAATTTAATGTTAATTTTTTATATTTTAGATATATCTTTTTACAACACTAAATTATAATACTTTAACTTCTCCTCAAGTAATTTTACTGGAAACAAAAGTTTACTTCCTAAATTTCAAAATTTCGTCTCTTGTTTTTTTTTAGTTGATATACTATGATGTCTGCAACTAGCATATAGAATTAATTATTTTGTAGAAGTATTTATTATAATATATATTTAGAGGATTTTTTATGTCTTTAAACTCTGATTACGAAAATTTCCAAAAACTAGATACTTGGCTTGGCGACAAACCACCTATGGAATTTAAAGCCCTTATTGGATATGGAGGTATTACCGTCAATGAAGATATTGATATCCTCGATATGCTACGCTGCTATATAGAAAAAGGAGTTGAAGAATCTTGCGGACAGTGTTTTCCGTGTAGAAATGGATTAAAAAAATTATCAAAAAGATTAAATTTTCTTTGTGATGGTATTTCTTCTGTAAATGACTTAGATTTTCTTCTAAGTACAGCTAAAAAAATTATTTCAAGTGCACGCTGTGATATTGGTCAAACAACTCCCAAAGCTCTTTTAGACGTGATAGAAAGTGCGCCTCATTTATTAAAGGCTCGTAGAGTTGAAAGAAAAAACTATACATCTTTAGTAACTGCACCTTGTTTAAATGCGTGCCCTGCTCATGTAAACATACCAAATTATATTGAAAAAATAAGAATTGGCGAATTTAAAACAGGGCTTGAAGTTGTAATGCAAAACTGCATTCTTGCCGGCACTATTGGTAGAGTCTGTGAGAGACCTTGCGAAACAGCTTGCAAAAGAAAAGAAAATGGAGAAGCTGTTTCAATCAGAAATCTAAAGCGTTATCTTTTTGATAGAAGTCTACAAGAATCTTATTGCGGGATTGATACAAAATCAAAAAAAGACATGAAAATCGCTATTGTAGGAGCAGGTCCTGCCGGTCTTTCATGCGCTTATTTCTTAGCGGAGCAAGGCTATAGTGTAACTATTTTTGAAAAGCATGAAAAATCAGGCGGTATGGCAAAATACGGCATACCGGATTATAGACTTCCCGAAGATATTCTTATGGAAGAAGTCGTAAGAGTTCAAGCTCTTGGCGTAGAAATTTTGTATGGTGTTGATATAGGCAAAGATTTATCAATAGATGATTTAAAACAAAAAGGGTACAGTGCTGTATTTATTGGTTCAGGCGCACCAAAAGTTTCTTCACTGCGCTGTGAGGGCGAAGATGAATGCACAAGCGGACTTGTTGGTGGCATTGATTATCTAAGCGAAACCGCAAGAGGAAATAAAATTATTTCAGGAAATCGAGTTCTTGTGATTGGTGGCGGTAACGTTGCTATGGACTGTGTAAGAACTGCTCGACGTCACGGTTTTGAAGATGTTCACATCATCTACCGCCGTACAGAAGAAGAAATGCCGGCCGATAAATTTGAAATACATGAAGCAAAACTTGAGGGAGTACATTTTAATTTCTTGATAGCACCTCAAAAAATAGTACATGAAAACGGCGTAGTTAAAGGTCTACTTTGTCAAAAAATGAAACTTGGCGAACCAGATTCTTCAGGGCGAAGAGCTCCAATACCTATCGAAGGTGAAACTTTTATCTTCGAGTGCGATGTGATTATTTCTGCTATCGGACAAAAAACAGATGTTGCTTATATCCTAAACGGCTTAGATAAAGAAAATTTCCTCGATAAATATAATAATCTCAATGCAGATTCAATCACAGGAAAACTTTCTGCCGAAACTCCCCTCCCTATTTTTGGAGGCGGGGATTGCGCTACAGGTCCAAGTTCTCTTATAGCCGCTCTAGCCGCAGGAAAAAGAAGTGCTGAATATATTGATAAAGAATTACAGTCAAACCTTTGTGTCGATGCACAAGCCAAACTTGAACATGCTCTTCATAAAGTTAATATTCTTGATTCATCAGAGTGCAAACCGCCTATTGACTTACGCGAAACTATGCCAACTCCCATATTAGATATCAACGAAAGATTAAAAGGCTTTGACGAAGTTGAACTATCATCAAATGAAGCAGATGCAAGACTTGAAGCATCGCGCTGTCTTCGTTGTTTTAGAATTATTATGATTGCATCATAAATTAAGAGGATTTTATGTCACATATACATATTAATGGTAAGAAAGTTGACTTTGTTCACGGTGAAACAATTGTTGAAGTTGCAAATAAAGTAGGAATTAAGATTCCAACTCTTTGTTATTTGCAAAAATCAGGTCATGGTAATGTTTGCAGAATTTGTTCTGTTGAAGTAGAAGGTTATGACAAATTTCTTCCGGCTTGCTCATCTTTTGCAATAGAAGGAATGCAAGTTTCTACTGAAAGTCAAGAGCTTACAGAACTACGCAGAGAAGTTCTTTCCGATTTAATAGCAGAAGGTAGGCACGATTGTTTCTTACGTGGCAGAGCTAAATCAGAATCACCCTATCACATTTCTTCAATGAAAATGCCTCTCCGAGAATACGCTTGCCCAAAAGATGGAAGTTGTGAACTACAAGATCTTGCTTTAGAATATGAAGTAAATATAGCAAATCTCGAACCACAAGATAATGATTTTATTCTTGATAATGACTACCCTATGATTACACGTGACTTTTCACGCTGTATTCAGTGCGGAAGATGTGGCTCTGTCTGCGATGCTATTCAGGTAAATACTGCAATTCCTTATCAATTTGGACGAAGAACAGAAAAAGATACTTGGTATCCTGTTGTAAATTATGATCTTTGTACTCATTGCGGTGAATGCTTACAAGCTTGCCCAACAGGCGCACTTTCATCAAAAAAATCTTATGGTCAATTAGAAAAAGATGACGAAATTACTAAAATTAGAACTACTTGCCCGTATTGCGGAACCGGTTGTCAGCAAGAACTTATTGTTAAAGACGGACGTATAGTTGAAGTCAATGGAGTTGAAAACGCTGAACCTAATAAAGGCTTATTATGCGTAAAAGGTCGTTTTGGTTACGACTTTATCTATAGTAAAGAAAGGCTCACAACTCCGCTTATCCGCCAAGAAGACGGTAACTTCAAAGAAGCAAGTTGGGACGAAGCTCTTGAACTTATAGCTGAAAAATTTACTGGTATTATAAAGAATTATGGCTCTGATGCTCTTGCCGGAGTTTCATGTTCACGTAGTATTAATGAAGATAGCTATCAAATGCAGAAGCTTTTCCGTTCTGTACTCAAGACCAATAATATAGATAACTGCGCCCGAACATGACATGCTCCAACTGTGGCCGGTCTGGCTACAACTTTCGGTTCAGGCGCGATGACAAACAGTATTGCAGAATTTAAAAATGCAAAAATGGTTTTACTCATTGGTTCAAATATTACTGAAGCTCACCCTGTTATAGGAGCATTTCTTAAACAAGGTGTAAGAAAAGGGTGTAAGCTTGTTGTTGTTGATCCACGTAGAACAGGAATTGCAAAAGTTGCAGAACAACATCTTCAAATAAAAGTTGGTAGTGATATTGCTCTTCTCAATGCACTTATGCATGTCATTATAAATGAGAATCTTTACGATAAAAAATATATTGAAAATTATACTGAAGACTTTGATAAACTCAAACTTACTGTATCTGAATACAGTCCTGAAAAAGCTGAAAAAATCTGCGGTATCAAAGCTGATATTATAAGAGATGTAGCAAGAACTATGGCAAGCATAAAACCTACTATGATTGCCTATACTCTTGGAATAACAGAACATACTTGTGGTGTTCACAACGTATATGCTATTGCATCTTTACAAATGCTTCTTGGAAACGTTGGTAAAACATTTGGAGGAGTAAACCCTCTTCGTGGTCAAAACAACGTACAAGGTGCTTGCGATATGGGCGCACTTCCAAATATCTTTGCCGGTTATGGTAAAGTTGAAGACAAAACAGCTCGTAAAAAGTTTGAAAAATTCTGGAACGTTAAAGATTTACCAAGTAAAAATGGATTAATGATGCCTGATATGCTTGATGGTTTAGCATCGAAAAAAATCAGAGCATTCTATATATTTGGTGAAAATATTGCTAATACTGAACCAGATATTCGTCATATCGAGCATTGTCTTTCATCAGCAGAATTTCTTGTAGTGCAGGATATTTTCCCGAATGAAACTACAAAATTTGCAGATGTTATTCTTCCGGCTCAAGC
>CAYJEN010000035.1:0-17976 GCA_964369185.1 uncultured Desulfovibrionaceae bacterium | reverse complement strand
ATAGTTAATATGCGAATGGCTCAACATGCAAACGCCGCTACATTTCTTATTGCAGATATTGATAAAGGTGGGCTCTTTGCATCTGTATACGGCTCCATTGCTCTTTTACCCGAAGAGCAACGAGCATTAATAAAAGGTATAATAATCAATAAATTTCGTGGAGATATTACTCTTTTTGAAGAGGGTAAAAAAATTATTGAAGATTTAACACAAAAACCGGTTGTGGGCATTCTTCCTTATTTCACAGATATTTTTATAGAACAAGAAGATTCTGTTGCTCTCGAAAAGACTCTTAAAAAAAGTGCGCAAGAAAAAAATAATGAAATCAATATCGGTGTTATTCTATTAAAAAGTATATCTAATTTTACCGATTTCAATATGTTAGAAATGGTAAAAGGTGTAAACCTCATCTATATTCAAAACCCAGAAGATATTGAAAATATGGATATTTTAATAATTCCGGGTTCAAAAAATACTATTGGCGACTTAGTCTATCTTCGTGAAAAAAAACTTACAAAAGCAATTTTAAATCATCATAACAATGGCAAACCTCTGTATGGAATTTGCGGTGGTTACCAAATGATGGGTGAAATTGTGCGTGATCCTAAACACATAGAAGGCGACATTGAAAGTATGCCGGGACTTGGAATTTTGCCGATTCAAAGCATTATAGAAGATGGTAAAACTACAAGACAATGCTCATTCACAATGTTGAATCAAAATTGTCAAGGAAAAGGATATGAAATTCATGCCGGTATCAGTTATAACTCCGAAACAAATGAAAATCCGCTTTGCACTTTAGATAATGGTTCACATGATGGCTACTTTCTTTCTCAAAAATGCTGGGGCAGCTATATACATGGAATTCTTGATAATAAGTCTGTTATCGAAAGTATTCTTACCTCTTGTGAAAAGTCTAGTAGCAGTATAAAAATTCAAGATTATGAAGCCATGAAAGAAGAAAATTATTCACTGCTTGCAAAGAGAACTCGTGAATGTCTCGATATGGATTATATCTATAGCTGTCTGGTTTAATAGTTAATTTCTCGACAACCAAAAACTTTCGAGAGTATGAAAAATTTTGGTCGTCGATTATAACAGTTCTAATCTCTCAATTCTTTTTCAATTATATGCATAAGCACATAAACCGCTGAAGAAAGTCTATTTAATGTGTAAAGAAGATCGGGGCGCGAACATTCATCAGTTTCTACATCGCAATAGATATTATAAGCGGTTACTTCCATTGCTCTAATTTTAGTTCTAAGCATATTGATTTTTAGAGTTTCTTCACTTAAATCGACGCTTGGAATTATATGATCATAACCTAAATGCTGAAGAGGTTTGTGAGAATAACTATGAATTGTATCTGCGCTAAGACCTGCAATTTCAAATGGTTGTAATATTGAATGACGACATGAAGCTGACATTATATTACGTAAAATTGAGTGAATAGCATTAAGCCAAATCTTAGCGGTCTCATTTTCTGATTTCTTTTGTAACCAAAGCACAAAAGCGAGAGTATCATCAATTTCACCACGGAATTTGATTTGGATATCTCCTTTAAAAATTGAATCTTTAGCATTAAAAGCAGTTTCAAGTTTTACTTTTGGAAACTCTTTAAAGTCTTCCTCAGAAAAAATAGGAAGATTACTTTTTGCCTTAAGTGCATGAATTGGAATAAGTTTTCCTTCTGTATTTTCCGAAAGTATAAACATCTTTCCTTGTTCATTTTTAAATTTAAGTTTTACATTTTTTTCTTTGATATTTTTTTTATCTTCTTCACTCAATTCATAACCGAGTGGGAGAACAAAATCGCTATCTTTTACTAGTAAATCTTTATTGATATTAGACATATTTAAATCCTTTACGGTAATAATATTTTAATAAGGTTAATAGTCTAAAATATAAATTTGACATTCAAAGTCTTTTTAAATAGACTACCACTAAACATGCTATCTAGCACAAGGATTCAAGAAATGCAAGAATTAGAGAAAAAGCTAAATGCTTATATTTCACAAATAGAGCCTGTAAACTCTGAAATAATGCTAAAATGTCGCGAAGTTACAGACACACGCTTTATTCCTAAGCGTAGTTTAGGTCATTTAGAAAATCTTGCAATTCAAATTTCTGGAATTACGGGTAAAATTTATAATTCTATTGAAAATCCTTGTCACTTTGTAGCCTCTGCCGATAATGGAGTTGTTGAAGAAAATATTTCATCTTCGCCCGTATTCTTCACAAAACTTGTTTCTGAAACAATGCTCGATAAAATTTGTACTATTGGCTTATTCTGTAGACAAATGAACGTTGAATTAAATGTAATAGATATCGGCATATTAGAAGATTTAAACAGCAAATTTAACAGCTATCCAAATTTTTACAACAAGAAAATTGCTTACGGAACTAAGAATTTTGCTAAAGAACCAGCGATGGCAATGAAAGAAACCCTCAAAGCAATAATAGTTGGTATTGAGGCAATCAAAAGCAAGAAAAATTCTGATTGTTTTTCAAATGGAGAAATGGGCATAGGAAATACTTGTACAAGTTCGGCTATTCTTTATGCTCTTACAGGAAAAAATCTTGATGATGTTGTCGGTCGTGGTGGCGGACTTTCAGATGAAGGACTTCAAAGAAAAAAAGATGTAATTCAAGCTGCTTATAAAAAATATAATTTACAAAGCAAGTCTGTTTTAGAAATTTTGCAATACGTTGGTGGCCTAGATATTGCGTGCATGGTAGGGCTCTATCTAGGGGCAGCTATCGAGAAAAAACCGATGCTTATGGACGGTTTTATTTCAGCAGTTGCCGCACTAGTAGCTTGTACAATCGAGCCAAAACTTAAGAATTACATCATTGCTACACATAGCAGTGAAGAACCGGGCATGAAAATTATCATGGAACACCTTGAAATGAAAACATTTTTAGATATGAATATGAGACTTGGTGAAGGCACAGGAGCACTTCTTGCCTACCCTATTCTAAAAACAGCTTTAGAAGTTCCTAAACAAATTAAAACAGCGAAAGAAGTTTACGCTCTTTATAATATCAACAACTAACGAAGATTTATCTATTTGGAAATACTATGATTAATGGGCATGGAAATAATATTTATCAATACGATAAAGGGCAAATTAAAATAGATTTCAGTTCAAATGTAGCCTATAATAATAACTCTCAAATAATTGTCGACTACCTTAAAAGTGAACTCGATTGCATAAAAAACTATCCAGACCCAAGCACTAGAAATCTTTCACAAATGTTAGCAAAACACTATAATGTTAAGCCTCAAAATATACTTGTTACTAATGGTTCAGCCGAAGCGTTTTATATTCTTGCTCATTGGCTTAATAAACATGTTTTACTTCGTAATAAATCATTAAAATCTTGTAAAAGTCTAATATTTACTCCTTCTTTTTCTGAATATGAAGATTCTTGCTCACTTTTTGAGCATGAACTTTTCTTTAAAACTCATAATGAATTTTTTGAAATTGACTACTCCAATTTCAATTCTGTTTGGCTCTGTTCCCCTAATAATCCAAATGGTTACAGAGTAAGATATGATGAAATAGAAGAAAAATGTATTTCAAATCCTAATACATATTTCTTGATAGATAGAGCATATAACGAACTTTCTAGTAATAGAGAATATGAAGATAAGCTACCGAAAAATCTTATACTTATTCATTCTCTCACAAAATCTTTTGGCACTCCTGGGCTAAGGCTTGGCTTTGTGATTGCCAGTGATAAGGTTATTGCTGAAATAAGTGAAATGCGTGCACCTTGGTCAGTCAACTCTCTTGCCATAAAAGCTGGTGAATTTATTGTAGAAAACTATAGTTCTCTAATGCTCGACCAAGATGAACTCATCGCTGAATCTATGTATTTACAAGAAGAAATTTCTAAACTTCCATTGTTTGAAGTTGTTTCTTCATCATGCAATTTTTTTCTCTGTAAGATATCCCAATCAACTGAATATACAGTAAAAGATTTATCAAAATATCTTATTGATAATCATGGAATTTTAATACGCGACGCCTCTAATTTTCGTACTTTACATGAAAAATATTTCAGAGTTGCAGCACAATCAAGAAAAGAAAATCTTCAACTTATTGAAGCATTAAAGAACTGGAACTAATGGAAATTTCATATTTATTTATTAGCATTTTAATAGGTGTAACTCTAGATTCTTTTTTTGGCGACCCTTATTCTTTACCACACCCTATTAGGCTCTTTGGTAATGCAATTTATTTTGCAAATAACAATTTTAACAAAGGCTTACATAAGAAATTAAAAGGAATTTTTATCTGTATTTTTCTTGTGCTTTCTGTTTTTCTTTTTTTCTATTTGATGAATTTTATTCTTTCAGACTTTCCACGCATACTTTGCCTCTGGAATGGAATTTTTTTCTATTATGGACTTAGCTCGCATTGCCTTATAAAAGAAGGATTGAAAGTTGAAAAAGAACTTCTAAGATATGAAAATGGTTCAGAAACTGACCTCACAAAAGCAAGAAAAGCTTTAAGCATGATTGTTGGACGTGATACAAGTGAACTAAGCTCGCATAAAATCAGAAGTGCTGTAATGGAAACATTATCAGAAAATTTGAGCGATGGAGTTGTTGCACCTATTTTCTTCTTTTTTATCGGTGGGATACCTTTAATGTTTGCCTATAAAATGATAAACACCCTTGATTCAATGATTGGCTATAAGAATGAAAAATACAAAGATTTCGGCTTTTTTTCTGCTAAATTAGACGACGTAGCAAACTTTATACCTGCTAGATTAACTGCTCTTCTTATGTGTGTAGTATCATTGAAAAATCGTATTTCATTTATCATTAAATATCGCCACGCACATACAAGTCCTAATGCAATTTATCCAGAAGCGGCACTTGCCGGAATTTTAGATTGTCAACTTGGCGGAACTAATGTTTATTTTGGAAAAGTAGTAGAAAAAGATTTTATAGGTGATAATCCAAGAAAATTAACTCATCAAGATGTTATAACCACCTGTTTTATCAATGCTAAAGTTGCAGTTCTTCTTTATATTGGACTCGCTCTTTATTACTTCTAAAACATATTTCCCCAATAAAAATGTAGATAGCTTGCACGTACATTTTTATAAGCAATTCCATAAGGTTTATATTCTAGCATCACAAAAGGTTTATATTCTTGAAGTAATTCAATATCGCTCCAATGAAATTCATGCCCTCTAAAAATTTTAGTATCGAAATTATTTTGCGAAAAAATAGTGTTCTCGCAAAGAGTCATTTCACGATAACCTAATGATTTTAAACGATTACCCATCACGGCTTTAGCGTTTATCACTCCACATAAAGGATAAGATACATTTTTTTCAGGAAGAATAAGTTCATTCGTTAAATACATATATCCACCACATTCTGCGAATATATGACCATTATTTTCTGCAAAGTTTTTAACTGCAGTGCGCATTGAAATATTACTTGAGAGTTGCTCTGTAAAAATTTCAGGATATCCACCGCCAAAATAAAGAGCATCAGCACTAGGAAGTTGCTTATCTTCGAGTGGTGAAAAAAACTTAATTTTCCAGCCTAACTTTTCAAGAGCTTTAAAGTTTTCATGATAGTAAAAACAAAAGCTTTTATCTCTTGCAACACCCAAGATTTTATTGATTTTTTTGTGTATCTGATTTTTACTAGCTACAGATTTTATTTCAGTATCACTTGCAATAGAAGTACAATTTAAAAGCAAATCTAAATCTACATTTTTCTCTAAAGTATCAGCAATTGCATCAGCCCAGTCAATATTTTTTTTCGATTCTGAAAGCGGTACAAGTCCTAATTGTCTATCGTCAACGCTCCACTCATTTTTACGTGGTAAGTGTCCAATTAAAGGTGGAAGTTGCCAGTTTTCAAGAGCTTCTTTGAGAATTTGAGCGTGCCTTTCACTTCCTACATTATTTGCAATAATTCCGGCTAATTTTAGACCGTATCTTTTAGAGTGCACTACAAAGCCCTCAACAAGAGGAGCAATAGATGATGCCATTCCTTTCGCATTTACAACTAAAACTATTGGAATATCAAGTAGTTGTGCTATATGTGCAGAACTTCCTTCGAGTGAGGGAAGATGAGAAGAACAATCAAAGCTATCTTCTTGATTTGATGTGCTTTTTTTAGGTTGAATTTTACCATCAAAAAGCCCCATCACTCCTTCACAAATAGCACAATCTACATCTTTTGTATGTTCTGTAAATACACGCTTTACTTCATCTTTTCCCATAATCCAAGTATCTAGATTATAACAAGGTCTATCTGTTACCATCTCATGAAAGGTAGGGTCAATATAGTCTGGTCCGCACTTAAAGGCTTGAGTTTTAAATCGACGAGATAAAAGTCTCATAAGTCCAAGACTTACTGTTGTTTTCCCCTCGCCTGAACGGATTGCAGCTATTGTAAATGCATGTAATTTTGACATAATTTATTTTCCGTATTTTTCCATATATCCACGTTTTTCATAAAGCATATCATTTTCGTATACTGTACGATGTGAACCAATAATAAGCAAAGTAGACATATCTACTTCGTCTTGAGGAAAATCTTTAAGTTTGCCAATCCATTTAGTTTCTGTTGTTCTTCCGGCATTTTTTACGTAAGCGCAATAAATCTCTTCACCTCTAAGTTCGGTAAATATTTCAATCGCTTCTGCCATAAGTTCACGTCTTTTCTTGCCTGCAGGATTGTAGAGCGCTATCGGAAGAGCTGACTGCCCCACGGCTTTTAGATTTTTTTGTACTTCTTCACGAGGAACTAATAAATCTGAAAGACTTACAAGACAGAATCCATTTTGAAGTGGAGCTCCAAGACTTGCTGCTGCTATATTTGCTGAAGTAATTCCAGGCATTACCTCAATTTCTACTGATGCAAATTCATCTTTATCCTGCTTCAACTCCATAAGGAGTCCTGCCATTGCTAAAATACCCGGATCGCCCGAACATACCATGCAAACAGTATTTCCACGAGCTGCCGCCTCGAGAGCATGCGTACAACGTGCAACCTCGCCCATCATTCCATTTTGAATGATTTCTTTATCTTGAATTATATCTCGTATAAAATCAACGTAAGGAGTATATCCTGCCACAATATCACATGCTCTTAAAGCCTCTATAACTTGTGGAGTTATTTGATTTTTACTTCCAGAACCTAAGCCAACAACAAGCATTTTACATTTTTTATCAACAACTTGCGATTCCCCATGCTCTATACGTGTAAGAGCAAAAGTTATTGAATTTGCATAAGCTGTTTTAGGTGCATAAACTGAATTTTTTCTAATTTTTTGAGAGAACTTTTCTCTAAGAGCATAAAGCGCAGATGCTTCACTCACAGAAGCGGTTTTCTCAATTTTTTCAAGCACTTTTTGCGATGGATTCGGAACTATAATTTTATTTAATTCTTCTTCTTCATAAAATTCTACCGAGATTTTCATTTCTTTTGAAAGCTCTAAAATTGCTTGTTCATCTTTTTTTAGAGTACAAGATGTAATTAGGGTAATATTTGAATATGATAGAGAGTTTTCCTGCAAGAAAGCGTCTAAAGAACTCTTTAATAGGCTGAAATCAGTTCCTTTTTTACAGCCAACACCAAGAATAAATGATGCAGATTCCACTCTTAATATATATTTTATACTTTCTGTATTACCTGTATAATCCCAAGCAATTGCATAATCTGTATCTAAATTTTCAGCACTTTCAGCATAGAAAACTTCGGTATTTTTATACACGCTTTCATAAACAGATTTTTTACCTAAAAATGCAATTGATTTTTTCTCTAACAACGCTGAATTCAAGTATTTTATATTTTCAGGATTAATAATTCTAGCTTGTTCTCTTGCTACAATTTCATCAAAAGCTAGAAGATTATTTACATCTGTTGCTGTTGAAATCACTGCTTGACCGCCTGTAATACGAGCAATTCTACGAGCTAATCTATTCGCTCCGCCAATATGACCGGAAGTTAAGCTGATTATATGACTTCCGCTCTCAGGACACGCTATTACCGCAGGATCTCTAAGTTTGTTTTCTAAAAGCGGCGCAATAGAACGTACAGCAATTCCTGTTGCTCCTACAAAAATATGAGCATCAAATGTGTTCCAATTTTTGCTTAGTGTTGATGATAAAGATTCAATATTTTCAGCCTGTTTTGAAATATAGAAGGTTTCACTTGGAAGATTAAGTCCTCTGGCTATTTCTTCTGCTCTTGCATTTCCTTTTTCGGTGAAAGCATAAAGCGCACATCTTCCACTAAACTGCTCTTGTGGTAGAGCATTTCTATATCCATGAGAGAAATTTTTATCATAAAGCTTAGATTTTTTTTGATTATTTTCAAGCTGTTCCATAACATTTATACTTTGACGTAAAGCCTCGCCCACAAAAATAAGCGCCTGACGTCCAAATCCTGCTTCTTGCACTTTTTGAGCAATATCTTCAAGATTTCCTCTGATAATGCGCTCTTCCGGCCAAGTTGCTCGATATACTACGGCAACAGGAGTATCAAGCGGAAGTTCTCCATCTGTTGATAATTCTTTAGTAAGTTCTTCAATCTTTCCGGTACTTAAGAAGAATACCAAAGTTGATTTTGTTTTTGCAAAAGCTGTTGGAGTTTCGCCCGCCGGCATAGGAGTACGTCCCTTTGTTCTTGTTAAAACAACGCTTTGTGAAACTTCCGGAGCTGTTAACTCGCAACCAAGAGCCGCTGCCGCACCAAAAACTGAGCTTACACCCGGAACTATTGTTGCTTTTATTCCCTCTTTTGCAAGTAGTGAAATTTGTTCGTTTATCGCTCCATACATAGCTGGGTCACCTGTATGCAAACGTACAACTTTATGACCTTTTTCTACAGCATCAACCATGCTTTGAACCTGCTCTTCAAGATTCATATTTGCGCTATCTTTTGTAATGCAACCCTCTTTACACATTGATAAATGTTCAGGATTTACTAAAGAACCTGCATAAAGAACAAAGTCTGCTTCTTTTATTGCATTAAAGCCACGCACTGTTATTAGGTCAACAGCGCCGGGACCGGCACCAACGATTTGTATTTCACGTTTTGTCATTTTTTCCTTACCTTTAAAGCAGATTTTTCTATTTTTGATATATAAATATATAGAGTGTATTACTTTGTTTAAAAGAACTATATTCATTCGCAATTATACGTTCTTTTCCAATATCAAGCTTTATACAGGATACTTTTTTTTCGGATTTTTTCCAAGAATATAAAGCCGTAAAAGTTTCAAGTGTAACCGCAGATATAAGCATGATACCGTTTTCATTAAGAAAATCTTTTGCTAATTCTGCGATTTTTACAATATTTTTACCACCGCCGCCAATAAAAATACGGTCGGGGTTTTCTAAAGTTTTCTCTTCAAGCTTACTCAAAATATCAGATTGATAAATATTATAATTACAAATACCTAGCTTCCTTTTATTACTTTCAATATCCGAAATTCTTTTTTCATTTTTTTCCACGGCATAAACTTCTAAATTAGGACAAAGAGCTGCTGCCTCAAGCCCCACAGAGCCAGAACCTGCCCCTAAATCCCAAAATACGCCTTTATGGGGAAGTCTTAATCTAGAAAGTATAATAGCACGTGCATCTGAAGCTGTAATGAGATTATCATCTTTATTATAAAAAGTTTCTTCTAAACCAAGTGGTAAATATGTATTTTTCATCATTTCAGTAGTTTCTAACAAAATTAATATAGATGTTGGAGCAAAGGTATCTTCTGAAATTTCCTTTAACGAACTTTGAACTATTCTCTCTCTTTTTTCATCTGTTTCAGACCCTAACCATTCAGCAACTATAGCTTTTTTATCTGAAAAAGTACGATTATAATTCAAAATTTCTTCTGCTATCTTGTTTGCCGGAAATTTAGTTCCTCCATAAATAACAGGTAGTTGAGTCATTATAATTTTGCGTAAAGGAAGTTCTGAATAATGATGCACACTAAATAAGCTTGCATTACTCCATGTTAAGCCTATTTTATGGAAAAGTGCTTGAAATGCTGTAATATTTGGTACAAATAAAGTAGATTCTCTGATAAATTCTTCGACATTTTCTTCTTTTGCACTTTCAAGAATTGTTCCGCCAAATCCGTGATATAAAGCATCTCCACTACAAAGAATAAATATTTTTTTATCTTTTTGTGCTAAGTCTATGATATTTTTAGAATCCTCTTTTGCTTTAGCACCGATTGGAAAACACGAAATAGAATCAATATGTTCAGATAAATACTCATCAAGAAGTGACTTTGAACCATAAACAGCATCAAATAAAGAAAAATCTATATTTTCAACTTCTTTATTATGCCCTATACCGCATGAATAAACAACTATTTTATATTTTTCACTAATAGAATTTATATTAAATTGCTGGTTTATCATTTTATCTACCCCTTTTGTGTAGATGTTATTGACTTTATACTTCTATCAAAAATAAGATTTCCATCAAAATCACTGAGTAAGAGTGTGAAGTCAATTGTAGGTGCTAGAGATTGAAAAAAGGATAGAGCTTTCACTGTCAATTGTTCTAAAACAAGAAATCTTACATTTTCAGGTAGATAAAGTAAAGCTTCACGCACGGATTGAGCTGTAGATAACTCCTCTAAACAACTAGATGATATCTCACTATAATTATTTGATTTTTTCAGTGCTAGTGATATTTCATCTCGTAGAAGTTGCATATCTTGTTTTGTTTTATGTGCATGAGTATATTCTAATCCTGCCGCATACTTGCAGAGTTTTCCTGCCATACAAGTGACGGTGACTGTCTTCATCTCATATTCAGCAGCAATTTTTATACTTTCAGCGATAAAATCTGCAATAGAAACAAATACTTGTTCGTCAAGTTGAGGATAATACTTTCGTGCTAATTTTTGTGTTCGACCACCGGTAGAAAGCACTATATGTGTACCACGGACTATAGATTGTGAACGAATACAGACCCTTATTGTCTCTATATAAGCGGCATTACTATAAGGGCGAACATGCCCTGTTGTGCCAAGTATAGAAATTCCATCAACAATTCCAAGTATTGGATTTAATGTATGTTTTGCGATTTCCTTTCCATTTTCAACAGCTATGGAAAATCTCCAGAGTTTCGTATTACTTCCCTTGCCAAAACCTGCTCTTTCAAGGTTTTCTACAAGCATTTTACGAGGCCCTTTATTAATCGCCCACATACCTTTATCACAATCAAGACCAATACGAGTAGAAAGTCCGACACCTTCAATCGCAGACAAAATAAGAGTATCATTTCCTATAGATAGAACATAATCTTCTTCTCTTTTCGCTGCTTCTAAAGAAATATCAAGCTCTTCTAATGATGCGTAAAGTATAGCCTTATGCGTGCAATCCGGATCATCTCCTCCATCTTTTTGTATACGAATAATAGGATTTTTTCCTTGAATATCAATATCTAAAAGAGGAAGAAATTTCACCTGAGAATCCAAGAAGTAGACCTCCACCTTATTAGTAAAAGTCTTAGTTTGAAAATAGTGCCAAACCCCAAGAGCAAGCGCAGACATGCACGCCCCCGTTGAATAACCCCATTTCAAATTCTTCTTTTCTTCTCTCATATAACTAAACCAATAGATTTTCCATAATTGCGTGTAGTGCTGTAACCGCTAAAGCAGAACCACCACGTCTGCCCATAAGAGCTATGTTAGGACAAGATGTTTTCGCTATTAATTCCTTAGATTCCACAACGTTAACAAATCCTACAGGCATAGCAATTACAAGTGCCGGTTTAGCACCCTCTTCTAGAATATAACGTGCAAAGCGTGCAAGAGAAAGTGGTGCATTACCTACTAGAATAATTGAATTATCCATCAATGGACGTACTTTTTCTGCACTACATAATGCTCTGGTTTTATTCTCTTTTTTTGCTTGCTCTATAATATCAGGATCGCTAATAGTACAAACAAGTTTTTCTTCGCTATAATTTGGATTGATTTTCTTCAATTTATCTAGGGATAAACCTGAACGTATCATCTTAGAATCGCAGATGATTGTTGCGCAACTTTTCAAAGCTTCACGTCCAGCTTCAATAGCATTATTATTGAAAACTAGACCCTTAGCAATTTCCATATCTGCGGTTGTGTGCACAAGCCTACGTACAACTTGCCACTCACTTTCTGAAAGATTTGAGCGTATTGAAGATGGAAATTCTTCCTCAATAAGACGAAAACTTTCACTTTCAATCTCTGCACCGCTCAAATTCCAACGAAGATCATTATTACAGATTTCCTGCCATGATTTATTTTTATAATCGTCTGACATCATATTATTTTTTTACCATTATCATTGATAGATACGCTTCAGGAAGTTTTTCTATTTCATCAAGTGAATAGACAATTTTTTCATCTTCCATACCAAGCTCTTCACCATAAACAATTTGTTTAATAGGGCTTTTTTCTTCTTCTTTTCTAAGAAGTTCAATAAGTGCCTTACGAGTACGATAGGTTTTCAAAAGAATAGTTGTGCTGTTTTCAGGAAATTCGATTTTTTCTACATCTTCGTTTCTAAATGATGGAACAACTCTAAGCATTTCACGGTTTTCCACTAAAGAAACTTTTGCTTTTGCCGCTAAAGTAGCAAAAGATGTAATGCCCGGAACAACTTCTAAATCAAGTTCGGGGTGTTTTTTCAAAATTCTTTCAAGCACATAAGCAAATGTACTATATGTTGATGGATCGCCTAATGTTGCAAAAGCGCAGTTTTTACCTTGCTTTAGCGCACTTAAAATAACTTCTGCGTTTGCATCAATTTGTGCTTGTCTTTCATCATTGTTGCGGGACATGCTAAATACAAGCATTGCTATTTCGCCTTTTGGTTCGAGGCTTTTTACTACACGACCGGACACACTATCTTCTGAATTTTTAGAAATTACTGTAAAAATAACATCTACACTCTTTAAAACATCAACCGCACGTAAGGTTAGATACTGTGGATCTCCCGGTCCTATACCTACGCCGTAAAACTTACCTAATTCCATGTATTCTCCAAGATGTATCGGTCCTTCCTCGTGCTTATATAAACAATCCGATACTTAATATATAATCAAAGCAAATGAGCTTATAGCAGTGACTTTTCTTTGTCAAGCATGATAATTTTATCACATAACTAATTAGAATAAAAACTTAAATTAATGCACTCAATACGCAATCTTTTTCATAAAAATTTAATACTGCAATTCCTGCATTTTTTATATCGAATTTTTTCACTGCGCTTCTGTCGCCCATAAGGTAATAGCTTAAAAGTACGTTCACTACTCCCCAATGCGCAACGATTAAAATATTTTTATCTAACTCAAGAGTATTATTTACAAAAGAGGTGAGCCTTTCATAAAATTCAATTGTAGATTCTCCTGTTTGATAATTATAGTTATCTGTATCTTCAAACCACTTTTTAGCTTCATCGGGATATTTTTCGAGAATTTCATCAAAGGTTAGCCCCTCGAAAACACCAAAATTTTTCTCTCTTAATTCTATTTGTTCTATAATTTCAAGATTCTTATAGTTCACTATTTCAGCAGATTTCTTAGCTCGTACATAATCACTTGAGTATAGGATATCATAGTCATATTGTTTGAGAATTTCTCTAGTTTGTTTGCACTGTTCTATTCCCTCATCTGTCAATTCAGGATTAAGCGAACCATAAAAGCATTTTGCTTTATTTAAAGTTGATTCGCCATGACGCATCAATATTAATCTACCCATATTTTTTCCTTATATGACTATGAAAAGTCCAAAAATTGCAAGAAGTGAAGAAAGCTCGAGAAGAGCACCAAAAGTATCGCCCGTTGAACCACCTAATTTTTTTTCTATAGCCTTATTGAAATAATAAGAAAAAACTATCACCAGTAATAGAGAAAGAAAAAGAGGTATCATCAAAGATTCATTAAATAAACTTATACATATCAAGAAAGTAAAAAGAACAAAAGTAACTTTTATAAAATCTGAAGGATGAGTATTATCTACAAATGTTTTCCCCATTCCTTCTTTCCTTCCATAAGAAAAGTAAGCACATGAATACAAAACAGATAGTCTTGCAAAAACTGGAGGAATCACTAGAAATATCCATGTATCTTCAATAACATATTCATAAAGAGTAAATATTTCAGTGAGTATTGCATATTTTATCAAGAAATAAAAAATAAGTGCAAGCACTGCATTTGTTCCTACGCAAGAATCTTTCATTATTTCAAGCATTCTTTCTCTGTTTTGATAGGAAAAAATACCGTCAGAAGTATCAGCTAAACCATCAATATGTATAGCTCCTGTCAAGAAAACATCAATAAGCATAGCAAGAATTGCATAAAGCGACGGCGATAAAGAAATAAATGAAATCTGACTAATGAAATACACAAGCACAAAACTTATAACTCCAAGCACAAATCCAACAAACGGATAGTACTTCATTGCAAGACCAAGGTCTTTAACATCATATTTCGGCATAGGTAAAGGTAATCTTGAACTAAAGGCTAAGAACAATCGAAATTTGTTAAATTCTTGAATAAATTTAGACATATAATACCTACTTCAATTTTAATTCAAGTCCGGAAACAATAAATGATGCACTATCAGCATTTTCAGCTACTATTTGATTCATTCTTCCTGCTATATCTCTAAAATGTCTACCAAGAGCATAAGCCGGCACTAGCCCCATTCCAAGTTCATTACTCACTACTATCAAATCAAGTGACGATGATTTTATAAAGTCTAGCAAATCATGTATTTCATTTTCTGTAATCTTTTGGATTTCAGCAATTTTTTCTTTTGGTACAGAATCCCAGTCTTCATGAAGTGTAAGCATAAAATTTGTAACTAAATTCGTCAAGCAATCGAGGAGGATTATATTTTCTTCCTCAGCGTATTCTTTAAGTAATGATGATAAGTTCTTGTATGCTTCAATAGTAATCCAATCTTCCCCACGCTGTGATTTATGTAGACGGACTCTTTCTTGCATTTCATCATCATAAACATAAGCAGTTGCAATATAAATTTTATTTTTTTGTGAGTCAAAAGCAATTTTCTCTGCAAAGCTACTTTTACCGCTTCTTGCTCCACCGCTTACATAGTAAATTTTTCCCATTTTAGGCTCTCGAAGTATCTTAATAAGTAGATGTTAGAAATAAATGAGGGTATGTTTCATTTTCAGATACATACCCTTATATTTTCAATTAATCTTTGTGATTATGACAACAGCCATGTTCATGATGATTGTGGTCATGATGGTGATGATGCTCATCTCCGTGCGAATGCCCATGATAGTGATCATGCGCGTGCCCATAGTTTATTTCTTTTCTAATATAAGGCACTTCACTTTCAGGAATTTCGGGTAGCATTTTACTTACTTCTTCACCTAATTCTGTCAAAGCAATATGCAAATTATGTAGCCATATAGAAGTAAAACTTTTATGTGCAACTGTACCCACCGCGTAAGGTTGACACTCAAAGCCTTCATGTTCAAGAATTGATTTCCATGAAGTGCTATGCTCTCCAAGTAAATCAAGAAGATAATGATGTCCTGGAACACCCATAAATGGAACAAGGTGTACTTTCTTGAAATTTCTTGCTTTCATTCTATCAATAGCAACATCAATACCAAGGTTTTCACCCATCAAAGCACCAACAAAGCAGTTAGGAAGATATTTCGCTACTCTTGCTTCAAGTGCATGATAGTAAATTTGTGCTTCATGATATGTGCCGTGACCAACAAGAAGAATTGCTTCATCGTCTTTAAGATTTGTTGGAACATATTCAGGTATAAGTTCGCTTACATGGAGTAAGGTTTCACCTGTAATAAGCGCTGCACCTAATGATACCTTTTGAAGACCTTTACGTGGATGCTGTAAAGATTCAGCTTGTTGTTTTGTCCAGTTAAATTCAACGCCCGGTACTGTATGTAAAGATTGCACTGCTATATGTGTAAATTTTTGATCATACATATCCATAAGAGCTTGGCTTACTGAAAAAGCTTCTTTGCCTTGTCTTATAAGTTTACGGCGAATTTTATCGGCTGTGTATGAGAAAAATACTGGAATATTTGGAAAACGTTCTTTGATTTGTGCTTCTAAATATTCATAATCGGTGCTTGCTTCATCTGCTGTTGTGCCAAACATTGCAAGTAAAATCCCGACCTTAGTTTCTTTCTTTTTACCGTGACCATGTCCGTGACCATGACCGTGACTGTGGCAACTTTCGTGGTGATGCCCGTGACCGTGACAATGTTCTTCTGTATGTTTATGTTCGTGGTGCTTATGTTTTCCACAACAATTTTTACTCATTTTTGCTCCATTATATGTAAATAATTTAAATTTATCTTTGTTTTACTGGATAGTGTTTCTAAAAACTTCTTTTATGAAAACATCTATTAATATAGCTATTACTCTATTGTCAAGGTTTTGTTAATACTTCACGAATCGTGATTTTTTTCCCAATTTTATTTGTTTTAAGCGTTCATGATTTTTTATGACATTGACAAAAATTACTTTTAAAGATACTTATTTCAAATCTAAAATTATAATAATAGGATTGTTTTATGTCAATTTTAGCTTCTCTGCTTTCAAAAAAGCTCTGTATAGCTCACCGTGGTGCACGTGCCTATGCACCGGAAAACACTTTAGAAGCGGCAAGATTAGGGTATGATGTCGGCTCGCACATGTGGGAATTAGACGCAAATTATACCAAAGATTTTCAGCTAGTTATCCTTCATGATGACACCCTTACACGCACTACAAACGTAGAACAAGTCTTCCCAAATCGAGATTCATATAGAGTCTGCGATTTCACTCTTGAAGAAATACTCTCACTCGATGCCGGTTCTTGGTATGGAGAAACAGACCCTTTTCAAACTATTCACGAGCTCACAGAAGAGAAAATCAATTCTTATAAAGGACTTAAAGTTCCAACTCTTGAAGAAGCTCTAAATCTTACTCGTGAACTTAATTGGTTCGTAAACCTTGAAATAAAAAATCATGAACATCTTATAGGTCATGAAAGAGTCACAAAAGACGTGATTAACCTTGTAAAATCCTGTAAAGTTGAGGATAGAGTTCTACTCTCCTCCTTTCAGCACACATATTTACGAGAAGCAAAACAGATTATGCCCGAACTCCCTAGAGGCGCTTTGATTGAAAAAGAACGCCCTGAAAATCCTCTTGCTCTTTGCCAAGAACTTGAAGTTGTGGCATATCATCCGGGTAGACAATTCTTACATATTGAGGATATAGCTCCTCTTCGTGAAGCAGGCTACTACATTTATGTTTGGACTGTAAACGACATGGAAGAAGCAAAAAAGCTATTTGAAGCAGGTATTACAGGCATATTTACTGATTTTCCTGAACAATGCCTAAAAGAATGCTCTCATTATTTTAAAGATTAGCTTCATTTTGTAACAGAATTGTAACAATTCTATACTATCAAGCTTACTGATTATACCAATTATAAAGTTAAGTTCTTTCGAACTATCTATAATTATGCATTACAGCTCACCCTCTAACACTCTTAGGAGAAACTATGCGTTTATCGAAGATTTTTACTGCTTTTCTTGCGTGCATGACAATTGCAACAAGTGCTTATGCAAAAACAGAAGTTGTTTTCTGGCACGGAATGGGCGGAAGCCTTGGTGAAATCACCGACAAAATTATTAGCGACTTCAACGCTTCACAAGGCGAATATGAAGTAAAAGGCGTCTTCAAAGGAAACTATGATGAAGCTATGACTGCTGCTATCACTGCTTTCCGTGCAAAACAACACCCGAACCTTATTCAAATTTTTGAAATCGGTACAGCAAGCATGATGTCTGCTAAAGCAGTAATTCGCCCTATGCATGAACTTATGGCTGATGCGGGTACTCCAATAAAAAATGAAGATTTCCTCCCTGCAGTTGCAAGTTACTACAGCACAACAGACGGAAAACTTATGGCTATGCCTTTCAACT
>CAYJEN010000034.1:13958-18990 GCA_964369185.1 uncultured Desulfovibrionaceae bacterium | reverse complement strand
GGAGTATGCGCCGGGTTCACTATCAAAGGAGTATAAGGCGGATTTCCACCATAACCACGTGTTAATATTGTAGCTTTTAGACTACGCTTTAACGCATATTCTGCAATATATTCCACAATTGGAGTTTTACCTGTGCCTCCCCATGAAATATTTCCTACGCTTACTGTTGGAACATCTTGTTTTAATTGAGGAAGCAAACCCATACGAAATAGACTTCTGCGCACTCCCATAGAAAGACCATAAGCAAATCCAAACGGTCCAAGTATTGGTGAAAGCGCACTTTGTAATTTTAATGTTTCCATAAGTTGAAATTAACTCTTTTTTTTACTTTTAGCAAGTCATTATAGAATTTATCTTTTGCCTAAATCAAGTAATTATCTAATTTTGTTATAAAAATTAATAATTATAAAAATTATTTTTTCCATAAAATTTAACTTGCATTTTATTGAGGAGTGTGTATATTAGCTTTTCGCAATTCAATTATTGCTTTATTTACACAAGAAGGGGGTGATTTTAATGCCGGGAGTATTTCTAACAGAAGACGAATACAATTTTGATATTGCCCTTCGCCGTTTTAAAAAGCAAGTAGAAAAAGCTGGTGTTCTTTCAGAAATGAAAAAACGTCAACACTACGAAAAACCAAGCGTAATGCGCAAAAAGAAAAAAGCTGCTGCTCGCAAACGCTTACTTAAAAAGATGCGTAAAAGCAACCAAGCTTAATTCAGTATTCTAATTATCATGACCCAGCCTCTCTTAAAGTGTGGCTGGGTTATTTCTTCATTTAAAACAAAGTAAATATTATGCAACGTACATATAAAGCTCTTGAGTTCGATAAGATACTCGAACGTTTTTCAAACTACTGTACTTCCCGTTCAGCAAAAGATAAAGTGCTTACACTTAGCCCTTATCTTTCACCTTATGGTAATGAAATCAATTCATTACGTTATAATCAAGAACTTTTTTTCCAAGCTAGAAACTGGCTAAGCGAAACACGATATACTCTTACAACTTTTCCGGAACTAGAAGGAATTATTTCTTATCTAAGTGGCTCACATCCTTTTTTAGATGGTGAATCATTCTGGGCTATTAAAGAAACTCTTATCCAATTAAAAAACGTGCTTGAATCTATCCTTGAAAAAGCTGAAAGACATGCTACTCTTGCGCATTTTGTTCAAACAAAAGAGTTCCCTATTGAAATATTTGACGATCTTTGCCGTTGCATTGGTGATGCCGGGCACATTAAAGATACAGCCTCCCCTGCTCTTTTATTGGTAAGAAATGAGCTTAAAGGTCATAATCAAAATTGCTTGAAAAGAGTTAAAGAAGCGGTAAGTGAATATAATATTCTCCATTACTTACAAGATGACTACATCACCCTTGATTCTGATAGATACGTTTTACCTCTAAAAGCAAACTTTAAAGGTCGTATTCAAGGTATTATTCACCATTACTCAAACACAGGTGAAACAGTTTTCTTTGAACCATTGTTTTTAGTGGAAATTAACAATCGAATTCAAGAGCTTAAACAAGAAGAGCGTGAAGAAGAAAGAAAAATCCTTCAAATGCTCACAAAACAATTGGTTGATAATCTCTCTGACTTAGAAAATGCATGGAATTTACTTTTAGATATTGATATATTACAAGCAAAAGTTGCGCTTGCATCTGCATATAATGGAACTTGTCTTGTTATGTCCGCTAATTCCGAATTTAATCTTCCTGAAGTAAAGCACCCTTTACTTGCGCTTGAATGCCTTACTAACAAAAAACTTGCTGTTCGTCCACTCGATATAGAACTTCGTCAAGATCAAAAAGTCATGGTTATCACAGGCGGTAATGCCGGTGGTAAAACCGTATGCTTAAAAACAGCAGGGCTTGTAGTATTGATGACTCTTGCCGGTCTTCCTGTACCTGTTGAACAAACTGCTACCTTGCCGATTATCGAAAAAATTTATGCATTTATTGGTGATGAACAAAGCCTTGACGATCACGTATCTACTTTTACAGGTCAAATCCAGCATCTTTCAAGAGCATGGTCAAACTTAGATGATAAATCATTGATTTTGCTTGATGAGTTTGGGGCAGGAACTGATCCGGCTCAAGGTGCGGCACTTGCTCAAGCTGTTATTGACGGAATTTTAGAAAAACAAAGTTTTGCTTTTGCAGCAACACACTTTCCGGCTCTTAAAACATACGCTTTATCGCATAATAATGTACGTGCAGCGTCAGTATTATTTGATAACTCTACCAAAAAACCTCTTTTTTCATTAGCTTATGATCAAGTTGGTGCAAGTATTGCCTTGGATGTTGCAAGAGAACATGGACTACCAGATTCTATTCTTAAAAAAGCTGAACAATATCTTTTACTTGATGGCGAAGATATGACTAGAATTGTTGAAACTCTCAACACTTTAGCCGTAGAGCGTGAAAAAGAACTTACTAATCTTAAAAAAGAACAACAAAAAGCTCAAGTTAAGAAAAAAGAAATGCAAGAAAAGTTTGAAAAAGAACGCCTCAAACTAAATGAAGAAGTTCGTGAACTTTCACGTGAGCTCATGCTCGCTTGGAAAGAAGGGAAAAACACGGCTAAACAGTCACTTAAAGAGATGGCTAAACTCCGTGCTAACCTTACTCCAATTGACTTAGAACCTAAGCCAGAACTTTCAAAGGCAGATGCCGAAGACCATATCAAGGCTATTAAAGAGCAAAAAACTGTGCTCTATCTGCCTTGGGATAAAAAAGCTCAAGTTATTGAAGTTGATGAAAAAAACAAAAAAGTTAAAATCGACCTCAATGGTGTTTCACTTTGGGCAAATGCAAAAGATATTTCAATTTCTCAAAAAAATGATGAAAAAAAGTTTTCTTCAATTAAAACAAACAATTCTACTAAACAAGAGCCTCGTAAAAGCGAAGAATTAACAAGACAAAGACTTGACATTCGTGGAAAACGTGCTGACATTGCTATTAGTGAGTTAGAATCGTATCTTGATAAAGCATTGTTAAACTCGACAGATATCGTTGAAATTGTGCATGGAAAAGGAACTGGAGCACTTCGCAAAACAGTTCACGAATACTTGCGCACTTCTCCTATTATTACGCATTATGAGCGTGCAAATGAAGATCAAGGTGGCGATGGCATGACATTGGCATACCTTAAATAGAAGAGGCTACTTTATTTTATGAAGAGCAATGAAGCCATAAATTTTATAAAATCTAGAATCGGTATAGCGGATTACATACGTCGCTATATTGAGCTGCGCCATTTGGGCAATAGATTAATGGCTCCATGCCCTTTTCATCAAGAGACAAAACCATCTTTTAGTATCAATGAAGAATTAGGTTCATTCTATTGTTTTGGTTGTCAAGCAGCCGGTGATATTTTTGAATTTTCAATGCGTATAAATGGTTACGACTTTAAAGAGGCACTCGATACCTTTGCAGATGAACTTGGCATTTCACTTACTAATTCTAAGCCAACTCAAGAAGATAAAATTGCTCAACAAAAAAGATTTCAGAAAAGAAATGCTCTAAAAATTCATCAATTAGCAATGCAGCATTTTCACTCAAATCTAAAAAGAAAGGAAGCTGAAAATTGCCTTCGTTATATTAAAGATCGCGAGTTATCTCCTGAAATCATTGAACAATTTTCCGTAGGATATAGTCTTGATTCATGGCAAGATTTAGCTACACAAATTTCTAAGGGCGGTTATCATGATAATGATGCGGTTCTTAGTGGTCTACTCTCACAAAGTAAAACATCTTCGAGGGCTTACGATAGATTTAGAGATAGATTGATGTTTCCAATTTATTCTTTAACAGGTCAAATTGTAGCTTTTGGTGGGCGTATTCTACCTGAAGATCCAAGTAATCCTAAACCCTTAGATGAAAATGGTGAAAAACGTGAAGAGGCAAAATATATAAACTCTTCGGATACACTCATCTATAAAAAGGGTGAACATTTATACGGTCTATATCAAGCACGTAAAGCGATGAGTTTGAAACATTCTGCAATGCTTACAGAAGGTTATATGGATGTTCTTACCTTGCATCAGTTCGGCTTTGATAACGCGATAGGTGTTTTGGGAACAGCTCTGACTGATCTACAAGTAAAACGAATTTCCGGATTTTGTAATAAGGTTGAACTTCTTTTTGACGGTGACAGGGCAGGCAGACAAGCTGCTTTTCGTTCTGCGCAAATGCTCCTTATTGCAGGTCTTGAGTGTAAAGTTGTTCTCTTCCCCGAAAAAGAGGACATAGATAGTCTTCTTCGTCAAGAAAATGGGCTAAACACTTTCACCGCTCTTCGTGAAAAAGCCGAAGAGGGATTACAATATTTAATCCGCTCTAAGAGAGAAAATTCTCTTCTTGAAGCGATTACATGGGCAAAGGAATTTTTGCAAGCTGTGCAAGTACCTGAAATTATATCTCGTTATGCAAGTATTATAGCAAACGAATTAGGAATAGACGAAGCCGAAATTCGTCATCAGGTTGTACGTAAAGCCGCGCTTTCACAAAATTCTTATGCACAAAATAATCAGAATTCAGCCTTTCCTAATCACCCAGAAATGGGGATGGGAGAAAGAAATTCTGCTAGGGTTCAAAATAAAGATACGCAAAGGGATAGATTAATTCTTACTTTTGCAGTGCGTTATCCTCAAAGTATCCCTAAACTTCAGTTAATTGGTGCCGATATGCTTTTAAAGTCGGACTTTGCACTTGAGTTTTGGAATGCCTTGACAGAATATACGCCGGAAACAGTCTTTAACTTTTTGAATTCACAGCAAAAAAAGTTTTGGATTTTGTGTAGAGAGGGTGAAGCCCCTCCCTGTACAGATGAACAAGGCGAATTATTTGCAATCAAGAAGCTTGTGCAAGATTATCAAGCACATGCGCAAAAGCAGTCTATCACAGCAGCACTAAGGCAAGGGAAAACAGACATAGAAACTCAAAATGAGTACCTAACGGCTCTAAGTGAGGAAGCAAACGCCCTTCACGCCACGCAAAATGACTGATTGTAATTATCTATAATAATTAG
>CAYJEN010000034.1:0-13858 GCA_964369185.1 uncultured Desulfovibrionaceae bacterium | reverse complement strand
CAAACGCCCTTCACGCCACGCAAAATGACTGATTGTAATTATCTATAATAATTAGGATGTACTTCTAAATTCAGAATTTTTTAGAATTTTCAACTAAAAGCGACTTTTTATGACGTGCAGTGTATCAAAAACACACATAAGCGGAACAAAAAACATCTTTTGGGTAGAAAAACACAAAAGAATAAATTTAGAAACACACTCTAGACAAAGAAAACATACTAACATTTTTAGGATTTCCGCTAAGGAGGAAAAGTGAATAACCACCTTAAAGAATTAGCGCCTATCAAACAGTTGATAAGCAAAGGTAAATCAGCAGGCTATCTTACATTCGACGAAATTACCAAATCTCTTCCCGCTGAACTTGCCACCGCTGAAAACGCAGAAGATATAATCAGTCTTTTCGAGCAGATGGATATACCTATTGTTGATACTGAGAAAGAAGGAAAAAGCATAGCAGCAACCTTTGCAGAGCCTGATCTAAACTCAGATATGAACATCGAGCTAGAAATTGAAATGGAAATTATGGACGATGATGAAGTCATCGAACCAGCAGAAGTTATTCCAGAAGAAAGCACTGACTTTGTTGCTCGCAACACAGATCCTGTGCGTATGTATCTACGTGAAATGGGCGCAGTTCCATTACTCGATAGAGACGGCGAAGTCGTAATTGCAAAAAAAATCGAAACTGGAGAACAGGACGTTCTATTTGCTCTTATCGAAGTACCTGTTGCAGTTGAAGAAATTATAAATGTAGGCGAAGATTTAAAGCTTAACCGCATCAAATTAAAAGATGTTGTTAAAACAATTGAAGAAGATGATCCAAGCGAAGATGAAATCTCTCAACGTACCAGAGTTATTAATCTTTTAGAAGAAATCCGTCAGCTTTTCAAAAAGAAAAGAAAAGTTTATGCTAAACTTGACGCGTGTAATACTTTAGATAAAAAAGTATCACATATTCAAAAAGAAATACTTGTTTATAAAGAAGAAATTGTTAACAGACTGTTAGATATTAAACTCGAAAAAACTCTTATCGATAGAGTTGTAGAAACTGTTGAAGATTATGTTCGTCAAATGCATAACTGCAGACGTGATCTTAACGCTTATATCGAAGCTACCGGAAAAACTCAACAAGAAGTTGAAAACATCTTTAAAGGTGTAGATTCACGCGAAATTTCACCTAAAGACGGTGCAAGCTCACTAAACTTCTCGATTGATGAATTTTTCTCATATAAAGAAATGATTATCGGTAAAATTGAAATTCTTGCACGTCTTGAAGAAAAATGTTCGCATTCAGTTAATGACTTGGAAGAAATTGTTTGGCGTGTAAAAAAAGCGTCTATTTCAGCTATGCGCGCAAAGCAAGAACTCATCCGTTCAAACTTACGTTTAGTTGTTTCAATCGCTAAAAAATACACAAACCGTGGCTTGCAATTCCTTGATCTTATTCAAGAAGGTAACATTGGTTTGATGAAAGCAGTTGATAAATTTGAATATCAACGTGGATATAAATTCTCAACTTATGCAACTTGGTGGATTCGTCAAGCAATCACTCGTGCTATTGCCGATCAAGCTCGTACAATCCGTATTCCTGTGCATATGATTGAAACTATTAACAAACTTATCCGCACTTCTCGCTATCTTGTGCAAGAACTTGGACGTGATCCAACTCCTGAAGAAATTGCAGAACGTATGGATTATCCTGTTGATAAAGTTAAGAAAGTTCTTAAAATTGCTAAAGAGCCAATCTCATTAGAAACTCCAATCGGTGACGAAGAAGATTCATCACTTGGCGATTTCATTGAAGATAAAAAAGCTGTTGCACCTGCTGAGGAAGTTGTTAACTCTAAACTTTCCGAACAGATAGCATCAGTTCTTGCCGATCTTACTCCACGTGAAGAACAAGTTCTTCGTAAGCGTTTTGGTATTGGTGAAAAGTCTGATCATACTCTTGAAGAAGTTGGTAAACTTTTCAACGTTACTCGTGAACGTATCCGTCAGATTGAAGCAAAAGCATTAAGAAAACTTCGTCACCCTGTGCGTAGTCAAGCTCTTAAAAGTTATCACGATAACTAGGATTTTTTCGTAAGAGGGGGAAGCGCTACCTTTTTCAAGGTAAGGTTTCCCCTTCTTTTGACCTCTCAAACCTTCATCTCAAACAATTGTGGTAAATTAAATAAATAAGCTCTTTATTATCCTGTCTAAAAGTATTTTAGTTAAAAATTACTTTATTTTGACGATAAAGAGATTTTTTGAACAATCTCTCCTCTTAGTTTTATCTACTTGTTTACCGCTCTAAAAAAATCTAAAAAAAATAATAGTATGAGTAAATTTGATTGTATAATAGTTGGTGGTGGACACGCCGGTTGTGAAGCGGCAATGGCGATGGCACGTTTAGGTCATCAAACTCTGCTCATAAGCTCAAACCTTGATAGACTTGGTCATCTTTCATGTAATCCGGCGATTGGCGGACTTGCAAAAGGTCATCTTGTCCGCGAAATTGATGCTCTTGGTGGTCAGATGGGAAAATGGGCTAACGAATCCGGTATACAGTTTCGCATATTAAACCAAAGCAAGGGCGCTGCGGTTCAAGGCACAAGAGCTCAAATTGACAGAAGAAAATATCTTCAAGTAGTCCAAGATACTCTTTTTGCACAGGAAAATTTAACAATTTGGCAAGATGTAGTTGATGATATTCTTATAGATGAAAACTCAACCACAAAAAAAGTTATAGGTTTACGTACTGCTCTTGGGCGTGAATTTTTCTCATCACATATACTTTTAACGACAGGTACTTTCCTTCGTGGACTCATACATATTGGCTTAAAACATCAAGAAGGTGGAAGACTAGGTGATAGTTCTGCAAATAAACTTTCTGAATGTCTAGCTAATCTTGGGATTGAAATTGGCAGACTTAAAACCGGTACAACCCCAAGACTTCTTAAATCTTCCATTGATTTCAGTCAAATGGAAGAACAAGGTAGTATGTATCCTCTCCCTTCTTTTTCTTACGATACAAGCATGCAAAACATGCCTCAAGCATCATGTTATATAACTTGGACGAATGAACATACGCATGACATCATACGCTCAGGCATGGATAGATCGCCTATGTTCACCGGAAAAATCGAAGGTACAGGTGCTAGATATTGCCCTTCAATAGAGGATAAAGTACACAGATTCCCTGAAAAAATTCGCCATCAAATTTTTATTGAACCCGAAGGTTTTGATTGTCATGAATATTACGTAAATGGTATATCGACTTCACTACCGCTTGACATTCAAATAGCTTTAATCAAAAGTATCAAAGGCTTAGAAAACGCTCATATTTTACGTCCCGGTTATGCAATCGAATATGATTATGCAGATCCGATTCAACTTCATCATACATTACAAAGCAAAAAAGTTGAAGGGCTTTGGTTTGCAGGCCAAATTAATGGAACTTCAGGCTATGAAGAAGCTGCGGCTCAGGGGCTTTGGGCTGCTCTTAATATCGACGCTATACTCACGGATAAGAATGCTTTTATCCTACAACGTTCAGAGTCCTATCTTGCTGTTTTAGTTGATGATTTAGTGACAAAAGGAACTAAAGAACCTTTCAGAATGTTTACATCTAGAGCAGAATATCGACTTTTATTACGTGAAAGTAATGCAGATTACAGACTTACTGACATAGGTTTTAAACGTGGATTAGTAACTGAAGACCAATATCAACTTTTTATAAAAAAACAAGAAGATATCACTAATCTTCTTAGCTATTTAAAAGATAATAAAGTAACTCCGAATGCTGAAACTCGTGCGTGGTTTGAAACTTTGAATGAAGCTGTACCGTCAAAAGCTTTAACACTAGCCGAATTGCTCAAACGCCCTAATTTTACTCTAGAATATTTATATGAAAAACATCCTTTCATTACACAATATTCGCAAGAAATCATGAGTGAAGTATGTACTATTATCAAATATGAAGGCTACTTAGTTCGTCAGCAAGAACAAGTAAAAAAATCCGCTTCAAGAGAAAACATAAAACTTCCCGAGACCTTAGACTATAATCAAGTTCCCGGTCTAACACGTGAGGTTATTGAAAAATTCATAAATTATAATCCTACAACTTTAGGGCAAGCATCTAGAATTTCAGGTATAACTCCTGCGGCTCTCGATTGTGTTGAAATCTATCTAAAAAAGATTGGCATACTCTAAAATTAGCGAGACTTAAATGAAAATCAGCTTAAAAGATATTCTCATTTTTAGCATACTTTATGTTTTTGCAATTGTATCATGGTATATTGTTTATGTTGAGCAAGTGTTTAATTTTTGGCTTGGTGCAGCGTCAACAGTCTGGATTCTTGGCACTTTAAGTATGCATTATTACGGAACTCCTATAACTCAAAAAGACATAAACTTACGTGCTTTTACTATAGGAATTGTATCTGCCGGAGTTTTGTATCTTGCTTTTAGTCTTGGAAGTCAGGTGTTGCCTATTCTTTATTCTGGTGCTCAAGCTGACTTAGATGCGATTGCAAACCTCAAAAATAATTCAAGTTTATTAATAATGTCTTCTGTATTATTTTTTGTCACAAGCCCATTTGAAGAGATATTTTGGCGCGGATATATTCAAAAGCTTTTTGCTCAAAAATTTAATCGAGATATTGGAATAATTACCTCTGTACTACTTTACACAGCAGTCCAAATTCCTACAGGCAATATTGTTTTAATTCTTGCTGCTCTAATTGCCGGATTATATTGGTCAATTCTCTATGCAATAACAAATAATTTATTTATAACTATAGTTTCACACGCTTTTTGGGCAGTAATTTCATATATTGTTTTTCCTGTACTTTAGATAAATATCCACAATTAAATAAAAAAAGTGCTCTACTATTATTAGTGAGCACTTTCTTATTTAATTATATCTTATTGTTATGCGTTAAAATCATCAAAAGAATCAAATTGCATAGCAAGCCCCGCTCTACCTTGAGTTGCAGACCTCAAATCTGTTGCAAATCCAAATAGTTGAGATAATGGAGCTCTACCTTGAACTTTTTTGATGCTTGCAACTGCTGTTTCAAGAAGATTATCAACTTTTCCTAGTCTTTGAGAAAATACTGAGATGCTATTTCCTAAAAATTCTTCCGGAGATGTTATTTCAACCTTCATTATTGGTTCAATTTTCTTGAGTTTTGCTTTTGATAAAGCATCTCTTATAGCAATATTAACCGCCATTTGAATGCCTGCCGGAGAGGTATGCTCTTTCTTTTCTATGCAATCAATTTCAACTAATATGTCTTGTAAGGCATATCCGTTCTCAGATGAAAGAAGAGCCGATTGCGCTGCTTCTGAGGCATTATCCAGAAATAGTTGAGGAAATCTTTCTGTATCAAAAGAAAAACGTATAATATTTTCATGCTGATCATTAGGGTAAGGTGTGATTGTTAAGCGCACTTCCCCATAGTGTTGAGTTGTACCTAGCTCTCTTTCAAAAACCCCATGTCCACTAGCTTTTTGAGTTATATACTCTTTAAAAATTACTTGTGGCTGACCTGATCTTACATCAGTCTTGTATTCACGTTTTAATTTTTCTAACAGGATTTCTAGATGAAGTTCGCCCATCCCAGATACAATAAAATGACCACTTCCCTCATCTATCGTGTAAGTAAGTGTTGGATCTTCTTCACAATAACGACTCAAAGCTGTTTCAACAATTTGAGATTCTTCGCTATTTCTTGGTTCTAATGCAAGGGTCAACACAGGTTGATACATATTTAAATCTTCAAGCACAATTTTTTCACCAAGAGTAAATGTTTCTCCTGTATGTGCACTTTTTAATCCAATAACTCCAACTATATCACCAGCATAAGCTTCTTTATACTGCTCATGTCTATCTGCATGAAGTTTCAATATTTGCTGAACCCTATCTTTAGAATCTGAATGAACATTACTGAGTGTATCGCCTTCTTCTAACTTACCGGAATATATACGCAAGAAAGACATTTTTCTGCCGTCTTGAATAGCAATTTTAAACACAAGTGCACAAAATTTATCATCTTTATTCGCTTGTAGAACAACTTCTTGCCCCGTGCTTGGATTTCGTGCCGCAATTTTCTTCTCTGTTGGAGCGGGAAGATAAAGCCCTATTGCGTCAAGCAAGGGTTGAACTCCCATATTTTTCAAGGCTGTACCCGCAAAAACCGGTATTAGTGCACGTTGTTGAGTTGCTCTTGTCAATGCATTTATTATATCGTTTTGAGAATATTCTCCTGATAAAAATTGCTCAAAAAACAACTCATCAGACTCTGCTAAGCTTTCAAGTAAAGCTTCTCTATGCTCTAAAATGAAAAGTTCGTCATCTTCTGATAAAGGCAGACTTTCTACTGTTTGACCCTGATCTTCTTCCAAAAAAATAAGCTTAGTCTTTTCAACAAGATGAACTATAGTTTCACGACCATCAGAATCTGTATAGGGTAAAGTAACAGGTTTGACGTTCGCCTCAAGCCTTTCACGGATTTCCTCTAGGGTTTTGTAAAAATCAGCACCCATCCTATCAATTTTATTTATGAAAACTAATTTAGGAACTTCAAATTTTTCTGATTGTCGCCAAACCGTTTCTGATTGAGCTTCAACTCCTGAAACCGCACAAAATACTGCCACTACGCCATCAAGCACGCGTAAAGACCGCTCTACTTCTATGGTAAAATCTACGTGTCCCGGAGTATCAATAATATTAAAATGATAATCTTTCCAGTCACATGAGGTACAGGCAGCTGTAATTGTAATTCCACGCTCCTGCTCTTCCGGCATATAGTCCATAGTTGCAGTTCCGTTATGAACTTCGCCCATTCTATGTATTTTTTGCGTGTAAAAGAGCATTCTTTCAGTTAAAGTTGTTTTGCCTGCATCAATATGAGCTATGACACCAATGTTTCTTACATTTTCTATTTTCATATACTACTCAACAAATGAGAAAGTTTTACGGATAGTTACAAAAAATTCCGTAGAAAATATAAAAGGCATATACCATTCTAATCCTGCTCCAACAATCGGCATAGAATGATCTAAGCTCTCCACTTCCTCAGAGGTTGAAGATGCAATATCAATACTTGATGGACTATAAAGTTCCGATAAAGATGTTACAATTTGAGCAGTTGGGTAGGCTATTGAAAAATATTCTTCTTGAGTGCCAGATAAAATTACCGGTTTTTCATAGAAATATGATTGATAACGTATGCCTTTAAGAAATAAAAATTCTTCTAATTCATCATCTCTACCGAGTAATATTGTAGGAAAATCATTATAATTTGTTTGAAATTGACTGCATAGCTTTCTTAAATTTTCTTCTTCATTAGCTAGTTCTTTCGGGAATAGAAATACGCTTTCAAGTCCCATAAGTTCGAGTGTGAGCATCATAACATCTGAAGGTTCTTCTCTAAAAACCACACAAACAGGTGATTTTGCAAGTAAAGCCGGCAAAACACTAGATATAAACTGTGCCGATGAAACAAAACTTTTTCCAACGATAAATAAAGAAACTTCACAAGGTTTTTCTTCTATTTTTATGCAAAAAGCATTTTTTTTAACAATTGAAGATGTTGGATATCTTTCCTCTTCCTGATTGAAATGGAGTGCTAGTGCTGATTTAATTCCTGCTTTGTAGTCAAGAACAGAATTTTCGTAGGCATCTGCGCGAAGTTGATCATCAAGTCTATATTTTTCAAGCCATTGTGGAGGTGTGAAGTCGTCAATAATCATAAATAGACATCCTTATTTTGAAGAATTATTAATTTGTAGATGTTCTCTACTTGTCAATCATTTCAATCTGTATTAATATAAAAGTTATGAGCACAAGTCAAATATTTAATCGGCTTGTGACACAAAAAAATAAAATGAGGTTTGGTTATGACCACACAAATAAAAACTTTTCTTTTTCTCGCACTTCTATCAGGAATTATCATAGTTCTTGGTGGCTTACTTGGAGGTAGAGCCGGCGTTATAATCGCTTTTGGCTTTGCTTTGATTATGAACGTATCTTCCTACTGGTTTTCTGACAAAATTGTTCTTCGCATGTATAAAGCTCAAGAAGTCAGCTATAACGATTCACCATATCTGCATAAAATTGTTGATGAATTATCTGCAAATGCCGGCATTCCAAAGCCAAAAATCTGCATCATTCCAGATCAATCACCTAATGCTTTTGCTACAGGCAGAGACCCAGAACACGGCGTAGTTGCCGTTACAGAAGGTATTATGCAATTGCTAACTCCTCAAGAATTACGAGGAGTTATAGCTCATGAAATTGCTCACATTGCACATAGAGATATTTTGCTTCAAACTATTGCCGGTGTGCTTGCTTCTGCGATTACATCAATTGCTTCATGGTTGCAGTGGTCAGCTATTTTAGGAGGAAATAATGATGAAGAGGGTGGATCAAATCCTATTGCTGCGCTTTTATTAGCTTTTTTAGCTCCGGTTGCAGCAAGTCTTATTCAAATGGCAATCTCTAGAACTCGTGAATATCATGCGGATGCCGGTGGTGCTTCATTTTGTCAAGATCCTTTAGCATTAGCTTCTGCTCTAAATAAAATTTCAAATTATTCTAAACAAATACCAATGAATAATGCAAACCCTGCAACTGAAAATATGTTTATTATTTCTCCTCTTGCAGGCTCGAAAATGGCTTCACTTTTTTCAACTCACCCACCAACAGAAGAACGTATTGCACGTTTACAAAATATGGCAAATTATAAAAACAACTAGGTGTGCTTCTTAATTAAGAGATTTTGTTTATTGACTAGGAAAGCTTATTTTTTATGACAGACGTGTATCATAAACATACATAACTCGAATAAAAAATATTTTTGACGTCGTTCAAAAAACATAAGAATTTACTTAGAAACATACCCTAATATAACTTATACACATAAAAAAAGAGAGTATTATGTCAATTGATAGAATAGATAAGCAGTTGCTCGATATCGTACAGACCGGATTTCCTATAAGCTCACGCCCATACGAAGAATTGGGAAAATCTCTCAACATTACCGAAGATGAAGCCTTTCAAAGGATTCAAAACCTAAAAAAAGAAAAGTTAATACGTAGGCTTGGAGCTAATTTCCAGTCAGCTAAATTAGGTTTTCGCTCCACTTTGTGTGCCGCACAAGTTCCTGAAGAAAAAATGGAGCATTTTACAGAAGTTGTAAATTCTTATGTTGGTGTTACACATAACTATCTAAGAAAACATGAGTTTAATATTTGGTTTACACTTATAGCATCATCATGGGATAATGTAGTGAATACTCTTCAAGAAATCACCGATAAAACCGGTGTTGAAATTCTTAATCTTCCTGCTACGGAACTTTATAAAATCAAAGTAGATTTCAAACTTGATGAAGAATAGATTTGATGAAAATATAATCAATTTCACCTAAAAAATCAATAGGATAAATCATGTCACAAGCTCTACCTACAATTCTTACCATAGCCGGATCAGATTCCGGTGGCGGTGCCGGTATTCAAGCTGATATAAAAACAATTACCTGCCTTGATGGATTTGCAATTAGTGCAATTACTGCTCTAACAGCGCAAAATGGTCTTGGTGTTGACGGAATTTTTCCGGTTACTCCAGATTTTGTCCAGCAACAATTACAGACTCTTTTTGCAGGATTTAAACCGGCAGCAGCTAAAACAGGAATGCTCTTTTCATCTGAAATAATTGAAGTTGTTGCAAATGAAATAGAGTACTATGCAGCAACAAAAGAAAGTTTTCCTGTTATTGTAGATCCTGTGTGTGTAAGTCAATCCGGGCATAAACTTCTTCAAGATGATGCTATTGAAAGTCTTATTGAGAAAATTATTCCTCTTGCTGATTTACTTACTCCAAATAAACCGGAGGCTGAACATCTTACACAAATGTCTATTAATTCAGAAGAAGATGTTGTATCGTCCGGTAGAAAACTTATTGAAATGGGTGCAAAGGCGGTCCTCATTAAAGGCGGACATTTTGAAGAACAAACCGTCATAATGACTGATTGGCTTATCACTCCTGATGATGTTGTGAAGCTCCATCAGCCACACATTGAAACCACTAATAACCATGGAACCGGTTGCACTCTTTCTGCTGCAATTGCTTCTTATCTAGGGCATAAACTTCCTCTGGAAGTGGCTGTAAGTAAAGCACAAGCATATCTTAATAATGCTTTACGCACATCTTTTGCAGCCGGTCTTGGACATGGTTGCCCTCGCTTTAAATGCTAAAATTTGTTTTCTCTTGTTTCAAATATATAATAATTAATCTCTAAAATATTGAGGATTTATGCCATTATCACTAAGTATTGTGCTTCCGGTTTTTAACGAATCAGGAAATATCTTTCCACTTTTTGCAGAAATCAAAAATACTTTATCTGCTCTACCTCATACTTGGGAAGTCATCTATGTTGACGACGCAAGTAATGATAAATCTGTTGAAGAAATTAAATCTTTAATGGCTGAAAATTCTAATATCAAACTTCTTGAATTTGTACAAAATTGTGGACAATCTGCTGCATTTCAAGCAGGTTTTCATGCTTCTGAAAGCGAAATTATTATTACTATGGATGCAGATATGCAAAATGATCCGGCTGATATACCTAAAATGATTGACCTTTACCTAAAAGGAAATGATATGGTTATTGGTTGGAGGCATAAAAGAAAAGATACATCTTCAAAAAGAATTGCCTCAAAGCTTGCGAATGCTGTACGAAGAACACTAACTAAAGATACTGTTCACGATACAGGGTGTTCTTTAAAAGTCATGCGTACTTCTATGGCAAAACAGCTACCTCTACAATTTAAAGGCATGCATAGATTTTTAGTAAGCCTCATGCAAATGCAAGGAGCAAAAGTAACTGAAGTCCCTGTAAATCATAGAGATAGATTCAGCGGAGAATCTAAATACAGCACTTGGGGACGAGCTATTTCTGCATCACAAGATTTACTTGTTGTTAATTGGTTTTTCAGAAGAATAAAAAAATATGAACTTAAAAACAATAAATAATAACTATAAAGTAATATAATTATGATAAAACCCTTTATTAAGATAGGTTCAATTTTTATTTTTCTACTACTTGGTGGATATCTACTTCAAGCAATTGAACCAAGTCAAGAAGCCTATATAAATTTTATAGATACTCATCTGAAATCATACGGGATATGGGGAATTATTTCTTATATTGCTCTTGCCGCTGCTTTAGTATGCTTTGCTATACCGAGGCAGCTTATCTCCTTTGTTGGTGGCTATGCGTATGGAGCAGTTCTTGGCACTCTTTTTGCTACTTTAGGAACTCTATTAGGTTGTATTTTATCATTTTTTTATGCAAGACTTGTAGGTCAAAGCTTTGTACAAAAGCACTTTGGTAAAAGAATAAAAAGAATGGAAAACTTTTTAGGTCATAATACATTCTCTATGACTCTAATCATAAGACTTCTACCATTTGGGAATAATCTTGCTACAAACATGCTCACAGGTGTAAGCAATATAAATCCTTTACCTTTTTTTATTGGATCATTTATCGGCTACATACCACAAAACTTTATCTTTGCTTTGCTAGGCAAGGGAATTAAAGTTGAAACTCACACACAACTAATAATTTCAGCTATTTTGCTTATTGTAGCGTCACTTCTTGGTTGGTATTTGTATAAGAAGAACAAAAAAGCAATTGTTGAAATTGAAGAACAAGAATAAAAGGATAACAAATGAACAAACACGGTTTTACCCTAATTAAAAGTGAATATATTCAGGAAGTTGGCGGAACAGTCAGTATTTATAAACACGATAAAACTAATGCTGAACTTCTTTCAGTTTCTAACACCGATGATAATAAATGTTTTGGTGTAAACTTCCGCACTCCTCCTAAAAATTCAACCGGTGTAGCACATATTTTAGAACACTCAGTGCTTTGTGGTTCTGAAAAATATCCAACTAAAGAACCTTTTGTTGAGCTTTTAAAAAGTTCGCTGCAAACTTTTTTAAACGCAATGACATATCCTGATAAAACCTGTTATCCTGTTGCAAGCACAAACACACAAGATCTTTATAATCTTATGGATGTTTATATGGATGCCGTATTTTTCCCACGTGTTCGCACAGCAGAAGGAAAAGATATTCTTGCTCAAGAAGGTTGGCATATAGATACTTCCGCAGATAAATGGGAGTTTAAAGGCGTTGTTTATAACGAAATGAAGGGTGTGTATTCTTCCCCTGATTCCCTCCTTGCTGAGCAGTCACAACAAGCTGTTTTTCCTGATACTCTTTATAGTTTAGATTCAGGCGGCAATCCTCAAAACATCATAGAACTTACTTTTGACGAATTTGAAGAGTTTCATAAGCTTTATTACCACCCATCAAATGCACGCTTTTTCTTCTGGGGAAATGATGAAGAAGATGTAAGACTTAAAAAAGTTAATGCTGTGATTTCAAGATTTGATGCAATTGAAGTTCAATCATCTATACCACTTCAAGAAAAACTTACAGCTCCACGCAAAATTGAAGTACCTTTTGAAGCTTCTAAAAATGAAGATGAGGAAGGCGAATCACCTAAAGGTCATGCAACTGTAAACTGGCTACTTTGCCCTACTTATGACCTTGAAAAGAATTTACTTTTCACAATGTTAGACCATATTTTAACTGCTCTCCCTGGTTCACCGCTTAGAAAGGCACTTATTGAGTCAGGACTTGGTGAAGATATCACAGGGCATTTAGAAGAAGATCTTATACAAATGTATTATTCCATAGGTTTACGTTCAATGGAACAAGGAACTGAAGACCAAATGGAAGCTCTTATTTTAGATACTCTCGCCGAACTTGCACAAGAAGGGATTTCTGCAAAAGCTATAGAAGCAGCTATTAACGCTACAGAGTTTCATCTACGTGAAGCGAATACAGGCAGATATCCACGCGGACTTATAAACATGACGCAGTGTCTCACTCATTGGCTCTACGACAAAGATCCATTCATTGCCTTCACTTGGGAAAAACCACTCGCAGATATCAAAGCTCGACTCACAGCCGGTGAAAAAATTTTTGAAGCTCTAATTACTGAATATTTCTTAGAAAATACACATAGAATTCTTGTAAATCTTGTTCCGGACACTAACTTAGCTGAATTAAAACAAGCTGAAGAAGAAGCTCGTGTTCAAGCATTGTACGACTCTATGAGCGAAGAAGAAAAAGCACATACTGAAAGCGAAAGTGCTAGACTTCAAGAGGCTCAACAAAAAGAAGATTCTGAAGAAGCACTTGCTACTATTCCGGTGCTAACTCTAAATGATTTATCCAAAGAAAATAAAGTATTACCAATAGATAAAAAAGAGACTACTCTTCCAATCTATACACATAATATCGACACAACAGGCATTTTATATAGCCGTTTAGTTTTCTCTCTTGATAGTGTACCTTATCATCTTTTACCTCTTCTTTCTTTATATTCTCGCGCACTTACAGAGGTTGGCACTAAAAACTATTCATTTATTGAGCTAGGTTTAGAAATCGAGGCAACTACGGGTGGAATTGGAGCTTATTCATCATTTCAAGGTAAAATAAATCAACAAGACACGCTTAATTCCTTTATTGTAAGTGGTAAATCAACAAAAGATAAAATCAGTAAATTGACTGACTTATTTGAAGAAATCATTTTCAATCCTAATCTTGACAATAAAGAGCGTTTCACTCAAATGGTTCTTGAGGAAAAAGCAAGACTTGAGCAAGGTCTAGTTCCGGCGGGTCATTCTTTTGTACTTGCAAGACTTGGTGCTGTTCAATCAAAACTAGGCGCAATAAATGAGTATACACAAGGAATTTCCTATTTAGAATTTGTTCGTGAACTATCTAAAAACA
>CAYJEN010000033.1:0-19243 GCA_964369185.1 uncultured Desulfovibrionaceae bacterium | reverse complement strand
CACAAATAGAATCAGATATTGAATCTATTAAGAATAAACCTGAACCTCAAGTAGACGAAACTCTTTCTGAAAGATTGCAAGTTCTTGAAGATACAATGAAAAATATGGACGGTATAGTAGCTGCTGCCGCTGCAAAAGTTATTAAAGAAGAAATTATGGCTCTTTTTGAAGAAGAAAGTGAAGATGAATAGATAACATCAATCTGAATTAGTAAAAAATCCCAACTCGTAATGAATTGGGATTTTTTTGTTTTTTTATATTTTTTATGATGTAACTTCTTTTATATGTTCAATAATTTTATCTTGTATAAGTTCTGGGTAAAGCTCTGTAAGACATTTAGGATCTCTACACTTCCTATTTGTGCAGGGCTGACAATCTAAATCGATTGAAAAAGTCAAATGTTTATTACTTTGGAAATCCCACATATCTTCTTTAAAAGCAATCATTGTAGAGGAGGGAATATCAAGGGCTACAGCCAAATGACGTGGGAAAGAGCAGTTGCCTATATGGTAAACTGCGTGCGACATAATAGCCGTAGATATTCTGATATCAGGACAAACTTCTGGAAATATATATTTAATATCATCAGAAAGTAAATCAATGCATTCTTGTACTTGCTCTTCTTCATTAGGCGCGCGAAAAAAATAAAATACAGCATTTGGAATGTTTTTATTTATGTATTCAATTAGTTGAGCAAAGTATTTTCTAGGATAGGTTCTTCTAATATCACGATGAGTTGTATCCATGATGATAAGATTTTCTTTGGTAGAAAAATTATATTTTTTTAAAATTTCAAGTGCTTTTTCTTTTTCTTTATCTTTTAGATATATTTCAGGTTTCGCATCTTCATGAGATTTAATTCCTAAAGGAGCGAGTAAATCGAGTTTTCTTGCAGAAGAGTAAGTGCTTGTTTGTTTGATAGTATGAGTATAGAAAAAATTTTTATAAACTTTTTCCTTCATACCAATTCTATATTTTGCTTTTGAGAAAAAAACCTGCATAAGACAGCGTGGAAGATTTTGCATACTTATTACAATGTCGTAATTATTTTTTGCTACGTCTTTGTAAAATGCTAATTGAGAAAAAAAAGTAGAGTGTTCTTTTTTATCAACAGTAACAGTATTAGATAAATGTGGGTTGTTTTCGAGGATTGGAAGACATTTTTTTTCAGTGAAAAAATCGATTAATGAATCAGGAAAAGCTTTTTTTAGTGCGGATAATACAGGAGTTGCAAGTAATACGTCACCGAGCTGTCTTTGTTGTAAGATTAGAATTTTTTTTGGTTTTTCTTTGATTGTATTAGTCATTTTTGCTCCAATAAGCGATGTATTCTTGATTTCCTTTTGGGCCTTTTATAGCAGAAGGAACAAGCCCATGAAAGTCGAGAGAGAGGTTATGCTCGCAAAATTGAACAACTTTATCAATAGCTTCTTGACGATATTCTTCTTTAACCACAATACCTTTTTTTGTTTGATGTGGTTGCACTTCAAATTGAGGTTTTATAAGAGCAAGAATTTTCCCACCTTTTTTTAGCCACTGCATACAAGGAGGGAGTATAAGTGTGAGGGATATAAAAGAAACATCTACAACAAGAATATCAATTTCCTCATTAATTAAATCTTTTTGTGCATAGCGCAAGTTTGTGTTTTCCATTGAAACGACTCTAGGATCTGCGCGCAACTTTTCATGAAGTTGTAACGTACCGACATCAATAGCATAAACTTTTTTAGCATTATGTTGAAGAAGGCAGTCGGTGAAGCCACCGGTTGATGCACCAGCGTCAAGCCCAATATAATCGGTGACATCAAGATTAAAATATTCAAGAGCTGTAAGGAGTTTATATGCTCCACGACTAACAAATCTTTCTTGTCCTATAAGGCATAGAGCAGTCTCTTCAGGGTATGGGTGCCCCGGTTTTTGTACGAGTATAAGGTCTTCACTTTTATAGTTATCAATTTTATCTTTTGGTATAATACAAACTTTTCCTGCCATAATAAGGCGTTTAGCTTGTTCTTTTGATTCAGCAAGCCCTTGATTTAGGACAAGTTGATCAGCGCGAATTTTAGGCATATAAGACTCTTTTCTGTTGAATTGTGTTCTTGTAATCTAGACTAAAATTAAAAAAATGACAAGATATGAAAAATAAGTAAAATTTTTTCTTGACAAGTCAAGCAGTTTTCTATATAAACGTTCAAGTCGATAGCGACACAAGGTACTAAACGCCCGGGTGGTGGAATAGGTAGACACAAGGGACTTAAAATCCCTCGGTAGCAATACCGTGCCAGTTCAAGTCTGGCCCCGGGTACCATAAGAAATTCAAGGACTTAGAGATAAAACTCCAAGTCCTTTTTTTGTGCCTAATTTTTGAGAAAGAGCCTCTTCAATCAGTCTGTCAAAAATTCTTTTAGCAGTATGCTTTTGCTTTTTCAATTTCAGATTTTCATCTTCTTTAAAGCATGATTTAATAAATAATTCTATATCGTTAGTAATTACTCTTGGCTTTCTTGTGGGATAATCTTTTCTTTCCCAAGGAACAGCCTCTCCTTCCCAGTATTTCTTTACTGTGTTACGAGAAACACCTAATATTCTAGCTATTTGCCTCTGACTTTGACCATCAAGCCGAAGCCTACGTATCTGTTGATAAATTTCCACCGTGATAACCACCTTTCTGCCTCCTACACTTCGCTAAAAAGAAGTATAGGAAATTTTTAGTAGTGGCTCAAATATTCGTGAGCAAAACCACTCAAAGTGGCTCACTTTTTAAGTAGCATTTATACAACTTGATAGTATTCAATTTCTTGTCCCGGTTTTTGAACGATAAAATCAACTTCAATATCTTTATTTTCTTTTTTGCCTTCGCTATTTACTATTGCCTTAGTTTTTACTTTGCCAACATGCACTTTATAGCCACGGCGTATTAACTCCAAAAAGACAATATTCTCAAGAATATGTCCGGCATCTCTATCTTCATTTGCGAGAAGTACGGTACGCAGACCAATATCAACAATATAATATTTCGGATTGGAATTAAGAATTTGCTTGCCTTTTATATCATAACGTTCGCACTTATAGAGCAGATAAGAATCTAAAAGTCCTTGCACATACTTATCAATAGTTGGAGCTGAAAGACTGTTTCCACTTGCTTTTAATTGTCTTTCAACATTGCTTTCTTGTAGCATGTTCTCTGTTACGCACATCGAGGAATTTGTTTTTGTCCATTTTACTGACATTTTAGCTATTCTTTTCATCGAAGGATTTGCATAGATTTAAAATCCCTTATCCTTTTATAATCCTTTTTTTGTCCCTAATTTTTGAGGGAGGGTGGTTTATCCTAAACTTTTAAAATGTGTCTAAATGAAAGATTGGGAAAGTTTTTTACTTATGTTTTTAATGATATACCTCCACTTCTTTGAGGAAATGCCGAATTTTGTAGTATCACACAGTTAAACCAAACCAAGTTTTTTCATTTTTGCTCTTAGCGTGCTAGCATTTATATTTAAAAGTTCAGCTGCTCCATTTTTACCGTTGATTCTCCATTTTGTTTCTTCTAATACTTCTACAATATGTTCTTTTATTACATCATCAAGTGCAAATGATGACTTCGCTTTATGCATAATTCTCGTACTTGAGATAGGATTATTTGTTTGGATAGTTGGAACTTCTATTACTTCATCAGCAAACTTAATATTTAATGGACTTTCTTCGTCCCAAAGAATAAGTGAACGCTCAATAGCATTTTGTAATTCTCGAATATTTCCGGGCCAATGATAGGTACAGATTTTTTCAGTTTCGCTTTTTGTTAGGGTAGGAATATTCAAAATTCCCTTTTGCTCACACCTTCTTTTAATAAAGTGTTGAACTAAAATAGGAATATCTTCTTTTCTTTCACGAAGTGGCGGAATTACAATAGGGAAAATATTTAATCTATAATATAAGTCCTGCCTGAATTTACCCTCTTTAATAAGAAAAGGTAAGTTTCTATGTGTAGCCGCTACAATACGTACATCTACAGGAAATTCCACATGTCCACCTACTCTTGAAATTACACTCTCTTGCAGCACACGCAGAAGCCTTACTTGTGCTGTCATGGGGAGTTCTCCTAGCTCGTCGAGCATGAGCATTCCTCTATTTGCGCGTTCAAACTTACCTTTTACTTGTTCAAAAGCTCCTGTAAATGATCCTTTTTCATGTCCGAATAGTTCGCTATCAATTAAGGAATCTGGGATACTCCCGCAATTGAGCTTTATAAAAGGATTGTGCGCTCTTGTAGAAAATCTATGAATTGTATTTGCAACAACTTCTTTTCCTGTTCCTGTTTCTCCTAATAGAAGAATTGGAATATTTTCTCGAGCAATTTTTATTATCATTTTCTTGATAGATTGCATGCCGGGTAAGTCTTCAATACTTAATAATGAACTTGCAAAGCTTGCTTGTGGGTCAGAGATATCCAACTCTTCACTATTATAGTCTTTCCAGTATGATGTAAAGACTGAGCTTAAAGCAAAAAGAGTTGCTACATGTTGTTCTGTAAAGATATCAGTATATTTTGAGATAAAGGCTATTTGACACAAGGCATTCTGATTATTTACATCTCGCCAAAAAATTATTGAGAATTTTTTTATTGGAAAAGTGTAATTCAGTGAGTGTATAAGTACAGTATCATCAGTATCAGTTCCAATTCCGACACGTCTTGTAGGCTTACTTTGTAAAACAGCCATAGCCTGCTCGCTCGTGCTAAAGTATGGAATTTTTATTTTACCGTCTAGAGGAGGGTAGACGTCTAAAGTTTCACTTTTATCGGAATTTGGATTTCTTAATATAATATAGTCGAAAGGAAGATAGTTTTTCAGAGTTTCGTAAATTTCTTTATATCGTTTATCCATTTCCTTTTGCTCAAAAGCAGATTTAAGTAATGGAATTAGCTGAGTTACTTTACTTTCTTCATCTCTATGAATTGGTGGTGATTTTATATATGTTTTCATGCGCAAAATATAGCAAAAATTATCAAATATAGCAAGAATTACATTATTTGGAAGTTGAAAATAAAAAGTCGTATTTTATAATATGCTGTAATTATTGTAGTTATTGATTGTGAAAAAAATGGCACACTCTTTGCTATAATAAAAATAATTAGAAATTATAAGGAGTTTATTATGAAGAAAGCTAAAAAAGCAATTGTAGTAGGTATTGATGGTGCTGTTACTGATATCGTAGAACAACATATCAAAGAAGGTATCGTTCCAAATCTTGCAAAAATTTTCAATAATGGTGTACGTTGTAAAAATACAGCTTGCCCAATGCCAACTATTACACCTCCTAACTGGACTTCTATTTCAACTGGTGCATGGCCAATTACTCACCAAATTACTGACTATTGGCGTCACATTCCAGGAACTTCTCCAAACCAATCAAACGTAGACATGAACTTTAGTGGTGAACGTATCAAAGCTGAAACGATCTTTGAAGCAGCAGAAAGAGCCGGAAAAAAATCTATTGTTGTTAACTATCCTACAAGTTATGGTTTGGATAAACGCTTGAAAAATTCTATCGTTGTTGGTGGTTCTGGTTTAACAGTAGGAACTATTCAAGATAACGAAACTGCAGCTCGTTTAGGTGCACCAAGTACAGGCGGACAAATTTTCTGTGACGATTTAATCGTTAGTTCTCAATATAAAACCGGCGGCATCATGACAAATATGAAAGATGCAAGCGGTTGGTCAAATGTTGATGATATGGGTGATGACCCTCTCGAAATTACCTTCGATTTACTATTTGCAAAAACTCCGTTCAGACCGGAAAAACATACATGGTACTGGTTAGTGCGTGATATGGAAGGTGACGGTTATGATACAGTTACCCTTTCACCGACCAAAAATTTTGAAGATGCTTTCTTTACTCTTAAACTTGGCGAGTGGAGCGGTCGTGTTTTCACAAATATCAAAATGCAAGACGGAACTACAAAAGAAGTTGCTTTCTTAGGTAAAGTTATCAATCTTAATGATGATGCCACAGAATTTGATTTCTTCATTAGTCAAATGCTTAACACAGATGGCGAATTATGGATTTTCCCACCTGAAAAAGGCGCACAACTTCGTGATATTGAAGCTGTTCCAACAACTAAAGCCGGTTTCTTGCTTCGTATGCTTGGATGGTTTGAAGATGATATGTTCTCAGAGCTCATCGAACTACACAATAAATGGCTTGGAGAAACTCTTGTAACTCTTATGAATAATAATGAATGGGATTTATGTTTCTTCCATACACACCCAACCGATTCAGTATATCACTATCTTATGACAGAACTTGACGAGAATACATGCTCTTCAAAAGAAGCTTACGATCATGCTTGGGATTTCCATAGAAAACTCTATATCTCAACCGATGCTATGATTGGTAAACTTCTGGATAATATGGATGATGAAACCGTAATGATTTTAGTTTCTGACCACGGTTCTAAAGCGGACGGCTCACCTTTCTCACCTGTTGAAGCTCTTGTAAACGCAGGTTTATTAGTAGTTGATGAAGATTCTGAACCTAATGAATCAATCAAACTTGCTATGCTCAACCTTTCTGAAAAATCAGCGGCTGCCATGAAACGTTCTGCTGCTGCACCTATTGTGGAAAAATCAAAAGTATTCCCACAACGTAGTGCTTATGTATATATCAACCTCAAAGGAAGAGATCCGGGTGGTATAGTAGATCCTGCTGATTATGAAAAAGTACAAAGAGATATCATTAATGCTCTTTATACCTATGTTCATCCTGAAACTAACGAACGCCCTGTTGCGCTCGCTCTTACAAAAAGAAATGCACGCTTACTAGGTATGGGTGGCGATCAGTGCGGTGACGTTATCTATTGTGTATACCCTGAATATAGTATGCAACACGGTCCTATCCTTTCCACTGAAAAATGGGGCTTAGGTAACTTGCAACCTCTTACAGTATTTTATGGACCGGGCTTTAAGCAAGGTGCAAATATTGAACGTACAGTTCAGCTTGTGGATATTGTACCTACCATTTGTTACTTAACAGGTATGCCATATCCAACAACATGTGAGGGTAGTGTTGTATATCAAGCTTTAGAAAATCCTGATGCAAACACATGTTCATAGTATAAAGAATTAATAATTTTAAATATTGGGGATAAAAAATGAAAAAGTTATCAATTCTCGCATTAAGTTTTTTGATGGCATTTAGCCTTATTACTCCAACAAAAGCACAAGCAGACTGGCCTGAGAGACCTGTAAAAATGGTTTTAGGTTCACAAGCTGGTTCATCTATTGATATTGTAGGTAGATTGCTTGCTCAAGCTCTTTCAGAAAAATTCGGGCAACCCTTTGTTCCAAATAATATTGCAAGTGGCGGACTAGGTGCATTCGCTATGAATATGAAAAATGCCAGACCAGACGGATACACAATCGGCTTTGGTGCTGACCAAAACTTTTCATACGGTGTATTAGATAAGAATGCTCGTTACACATTAGATGACTTTATCTTCTTAGCCGGAGTATTTTATGGTGATTCAGCAGTTATCTGTTCAGCGGAAAAACCGTGGAAAAATCTACAAGAAGCCTTTGATTGGGCTAAAGAAAATAATGAAACATTAGATTATCTTTTCCAAACTCCTCTTGATAGAATGTGGTTGCAAATTTTTGCCAAAAATGCAGGAGTAAAGATAAATCTTATTCCTGCAACAGGTCCATCAGCAATCATAACTTCACTTATGGGTAATCATGCAGATTTAGGCTTTAGTGGTGGTTTTCACTTCGAACAAGAAAGAGCAAATAAAGTAAGAACATTAATGATTTCTGATAAGAATCGTTCAAAAACTTTTCCTAATGCTCCTGCAATGACAGAATTGTTTGAAGAAACTTATGGCTTCCCAGCATATCGTATAGTTCTTGCTCCTAAAGGTTTTCCGGAAGACGCAAAAGTTGCACTTGAAACAGCAATAAAAGAAATTGTAACTTCCCAAAGCTTTATCGAGCAAGTTCAAAAACTTCAATTTATTCCAAGCTACTTATCATCTGAGCAAGTAACAACGAATATTGATACACAAATGGAAGAAAATAAAATTGTTATTGATATAGTATCAGGCATGTAGTCTCCTCCTTATAACTTATCTGCTTTCTTAGAGAGGGTGTATGCTCTCTCTAGGAAACAAAAAGGAAGATTTATGTATATTGCAAGTATTCTCACATATATATTCCTGATAGGCTTTAGCATAGTAAGTTATACTTGGATTATACCTACCTATTCACCACCTGATTTAGGTTTTGGTATACCTGCTACATTTTTCCCAAGTTTACTTGTTATAGCAATTGCTATTCTTTCAGGCATCAAACTTTTATTTACAATAATCAAGAAAGAAGGAAAAGAAGAAAAATTTGGTTTTGATTTGTTTGATTTGAAAAACTTCCTTCCATATTTCATTCTTCTTCTTTTGGCTATGCCTTCTTTGGAATTTTTAGGATTTTTCCTTACCTCAATTCTTTATATTTCACTTTTTCAGTATTTTGTTGGGGAAAGAAGACTTATACGGAATATTGCAACTTCAATTATAACAACTGTTATTATGTATTGTGCATTTTGGTATGGTCTTAAAATACTCTTACCACAAGGCTGGGTATTCCAATGGATATGATGAATGGATTATTAGATGCTTTACAGCTTATAAACATATTCTATGTTTTTGTGGGTGTTGGACTTGGCATTATTGTTGGTGCAATTCCTGGGCTTAGCGGACCAATTACCATTGCGATGCTTATTTCACTAACTTATTACATGCCTGCAATTGGTGCTATTGGTTTCTTGGTTGGAATTAATAAAGGCGGTTGTTTTGGCGGATCTATTTCAGCAATTCTTTTGAATACTCCCGGTGCTCCTGAGGCTGTAGCTACAACTTTTGATGGCTACCCCATGAACAAAAAAGGAAAAGGGCTGAAAGCTTTAAAAGTTTCACTTTTATCATCTACTTTTGGTGACTTATTCTCAACACTTTTAGTTATAGTAGTTGCCGGATTTGTTGCTTCATTTGCTCTTAAAATGGGACCACCGGAAATAACTGCGATTCTTTTCTTAGCCTTAACAGTTATAGCCGCTTTGGAAAGTGAATCATTTATAAACGGTATTATCGTTGTTTGTATAGGCTTACTTTTCAGTTGTGTTGGTATGGATCCTCTTGCTGCTATGCCACGATTGACATTCAATATGTATCAACTTGAATCAGGTATTGCTATTGCTCCTCTTGGTATTGGAATGCTTGCCGTTGCTGAAATTGTTCGTCAATGTATTTGTCTAAATGAAGAAGAGTGTGCTCCTACACTTGATATTCATATGGGCTCTAATGAAGATAATAAGCTTTCAGCAAAAGAAATTGGCTCACTTGTACCAACTTGGATAAAATCTTCGCTCATTGGTTCATTTATTGGTTCATGCCCTGGTATTGGTTCAACTATTGCAAGTTTTTTAAGTTATGGTGTAACAAAAAAATCTGCTAAAGAAAACGAAAAATTTGGTGAAGGCGAAATAAAAGGGGTTGCTGCACCTGAAGCTGCAAACAATGCTGTAGTAGGCGCTTCACTTATACCTTTATTCACTCTTGGTATTCCTGGTAGTGTGGCAGCTACTTTCCTTATTGGTGCATTTATCATACATGGCATCACACCCGGCCCATTGATGTTTGAAGAAAATACTCGTGCAGTTTATGGTATTTATGGCAGTATGCTTGTTGGTAATGTTCTTACTTTAGTTCTTGGCTATATAGGGCTTAAAGTTTTTGTAAAAGTTTTGTCAGTTCCTAAATCAATTCTTTATCCAATAATATTAATGATTTGTATTATGGGTGCATATATTATCGAAAGCGATCCTGCTCATGTATACTTGATGGTATTTTTCTTCGCACTAGGTTTTATTATGCGCTTATTGAAATTATCGTTTGTAGCATTTCTTATTGGTTTTGTACTGGGAAAACAGCTTGAAATGGCTCTGCAACAAACTTTGATATCATCTGATAGTGGTCTTCTTGTACTCTTTACAAGGCCGGGATCAGGAACAATAATGGCAATAGCAATTATCTTTATACTTTATACTCTTTATAAAACTTTCTATCCAGCAAAGAAGGTTGAGAATGTATGAAGAACTTGAACAAGCAATTCAAAGTTTACAAATAGCTGAACTTGTAAAAAGAAACATTCCTATAGTCTTTACAGAGCCTATTGTTATTCAATCGAAAATAAAAAGAAAGAATACAAAGGAAGGAATGGAAATATTATGGCAACATACTGTTCTTCTAATGCTTTCACGAACAATTTCTGGAAATACAGAAACTTGGCAGATAAAAGATAAAGACGGTATTCTACTTAAAAAAATAACAATTACAAAACCTCTCTAGGAGAAATATTATGAAAAATGTATGTATTATCTACGCGGATGCATTCAACGCAACTGCAACTGACGAAGCAACAACAAAGTTTTTAAAAAAATCCATTCACCTTACATCAAACCCAAGCGGCGATATATCAGCTTTAGCAAGCTTACCTGAGTTGAAAGAGGTAGCATTTGAATCATTCACAAAAGAATATGTTGAAAAATACGTTGCTCTGTCAACAAAAGTTGCGGACTTCAATCAAGCTTTGCCACAAGTTCTTGATGCCGTAAGTCGCTTTACATTATATATAGTGGTTACTCCAAGTGGTGTATATTTTGCAGGTTATGGTGTAAATAGTAAAGGTGCTGCATATGATAAAGAATATTCAGTTTCACAAGTGCTTGTAACAATATGCGCTATTTCAGAAGCTTTACTTCCTGAAAATCCGGAAGGAGCTATTATATATCCTATACTTAAAGATCCTAACGCTAAAACTAAAGACTTACAAAAAGCTCAAACTACGATTGACAGTCTTGAAGAAGCTATCACTCGTAGCGCTAGAAATCCGTGGGATAAGCACGATTGCGCATAATTTGACGATTCTTTCCAAAAAAAAGCCATCTCCTTCTTTTGAGTGCCGTCAATTTTTGGCGGCATTCAATTTGAAGAAGATTCAACATATGTAGGTGTATTATGAAAAATAAAGCCGGATTTATATTACTTGTTCTTTCTGTGGTTTATGCCGTTAGCTTTTTCCATAAAGCGAATCTTACTGTTTTGTCATTAGATATTATAAATGACTTACAAATAAGTACAGTAGATTTTGGAATTCTTGGTTCATTTACTTTTCTTGGCTATGCACTTGCTCAAATCCCATCGGGTATGCTTGCAGATATTTTAGGCGGAAGAAAAACTTTGGTTATTTTTCAATGTTTGGCAGCTATAGCAAGTATGATGTTCTCAATGTCAGACACATTGAGTTCAGCAACTATTTCTCGCTTTATTTTAGGTTTTGCTCTTGCGGCGAACGTTCCTGCTATGAAAGTATTGGCTTCATGGTTTAGTGCTAGTCAATACAGCAAAGCTAATTCTATATTACTTTCATGTGCATCTTTAGGAACTTTACTTGCATCATCTCCTCTGGCATTTTCAACGGAACTTGTAGGATGGAGAGCAACACTTTTTGCTATGGGTATTATTACCTTTGTATTAGCTATACTCACATGGATATATGTTGCAGATAAACCTCAAAGTCAAGTTGAGCCAATTCTTGAAAAAGCTGAAGAAAAAGCAGAAAAAGTGAATAAGAAAGTAAAGTTTAACTATCTTATTAAACTAGTATTGAAACAAAAGAACTTTAAGCCTGCATTTGTTTGGTTTTTCTGTATGATTGGTATTTATTTTGTATTGGGAACAATGTGGTGGGGACCATTTCTTATGCAGGTATATGACCTTACAAGAGCAGAAGCCGGTGTTATTCTTTCAATAATGTCACTTATACCACTTGTAACAAATCCATTTATTGCAGTGCTTTCAGATTCTGTATTTAGGTCACGTAAAATAATATTATTTATGGGAGCTGGAGGATCGTTTGTTATACTTTTTGCACTTTCTTTCTTTTTAGAATCTATTCCTCAATATGTTGTTCTCTATGGTATGGGAGTTTTATTTACTTTCTTCCTTATGTCAACAGCCTCACTTGTATTTACACTAGTAAAAGAGAGCGTGCCTATTGAGTGCGCAGGAACAGCATTTGGTATGATTAATACAGGTGCACCGCTTTGTTCCTTTTTCGCTCAATATCTATTTGGCTACTTAGTTGGTTATGGAGCTGAACAAGCGAACTTTGCCACAGGTTATTCTTATGGATTTGCTTCACTTCTTATTCTGAATTTTGTTGCAATTATAGCAAACTTTTATATTGAAGACACTTTAAGTCCAGACTTTAAACTTGCAGATCAAGAAAATGTTTAAAATAACACTTTAAGGAGAATTATTATGGCAGCTACATTAGAAGTCGGTTATAGCCGTGAAGGCACAAAACATATTATTAGCACAGGAAATAAAGCTCTTGGCGATATTGTTATTGATACCAATGGCATACCTGCCGAAGAAAGAAATGGTACAGCAAAACAACTTCTTTGTTCATCAGCTCTATTTTGTTATTGTTCAGCACTTATGAGTGCTATGGAAGCTCGTGGTGTTGAGTGTAAGGGAATAAAAGCAAATGCGGTTTTAACTGCAGGTAATAATGAGAAGAATGTTTCTCGCGTTCTTAATATCGACCTCAATGTTAATGTTGATATCGACGAAGATGATCTCGATACTTTTGAGCGTATTCAAAAAGTTATGCGTAATGGTTGTCTTGTAACGAGCTCAATTCATGATGGTATTCATATGAATTATAACCTCACTGCTGACTGCGACGAAGAATAATTTTTTTGTCTTAGAGGGGCAAGGAAAAGGTTTCAAAACATCTAGGAGAAAAATTATGAAAGATTTAGCTGATATCATTTTACTTGACGACAGAAATTACACCGACGAACACATCTGGGCAAAAAAAGATGGAGATACCTATCTTCTTGGAATTTCAGACTTTGCTCAAGATCAACTCGGTGAAATAGTTTATGTTGAAATGCCTACTGCTGAAGATTCTTTTGAGGCAGATACTGACTTTGGTACTGTAGAATCTGTAAAATCAGTAAATAAATTATTTATGCCGTTTGATGGTGAAGTTGTTGAACTTAATGAAGAGCTAGAGTCAGAGCCAACAATTCTAAATGGCGATTGCTATGAAGCAGGTTGGATTATTCGTGTAAAAGCAAATAATGATGCGGACTACACCAATATGTTTACAAAAGAAGCATATCGTGAATTTTTAACGAAGTAGTATTTTTAGATATAGTATATTGAAATTTTCCAAATTGAATTTTCCTTACTAATTGTACTAAATTTTATGCCAAGTTAGAATTGAACTTAACTTGGCTTTTTTATGGTAAAAAATAGGTGTTTCTGTTAATATAAATGCTATTTAAAAAGTGACCTACTTACTTTTGTAAGTCATATTACGACTATTGGACGTATACGAGTTTTGCCTATTCTTGCAACAACCAATCAAAAATATTGACACGCTGAATGCCTTCGATTTCGCCTGAGCCAAAATCCATAGAGAGTAAGATTTTTTTATAATTATCTTTGATTTCTTTAAGTGAGGCAGTTTCTCTTTTTAGAACTTCGGATTCAAGTGTATACAAAGCAACCTGATAGTATTCAATTTCTTGTCCCGGTTTCTGAGCAATAAAATCAACTTCAATATCTTTATTTTCTTTTTTGCCTTCGCTATTTACTATTGCCTTAGTTTTTACTTTGCCAACATGCACTTTATAGCCACGGCGTATTAACTCCAAAAAGACAATATTCTCAAGAATATGTCCGGCATCTCTATCTTCATTTGCGAGAAGTACGGTACGCAGACCAATATCAACAATATAATATTTCGGATTGGAATTAAGAATTTGCTTGCCTTTTATATCATAACGTTCGCACTTATAGAGCAGATAAGAATCTAAAAGTCCTTGCACATACTTATCAATAGTTGGAGCTGAAAGACTGTTTCCACTTGCTTTTAGTTGTCGTTCAACATTACGCAAGGAAGTTTCATTTCCAATATTATCAAAAAGATATTTAGTAAGTGTATCAAGTTTTGCTGTGTCAGAAATATTATAACGCTGAATAATATCTTTTTGAATGGTATTTAGATAAACGGTGTTTAATAGGTAGTCGCTAATAAGTTCACGGTCGTGCGAAAAATTAATTGTTTGAGGAAAGCCACTTTCTTTTATATATTTTTGATATACTTCTTGAGGCTGTCCTTGATTTGAAAAAATGCTAAAGTATTCTTTAAATGAAAAGGGTTGCATTTTTATTTCAATATATCTTCCGCCAAAAACATTAGCCAAGTCACCGGAAAACATATAAGCATTTGAACCCGTAAGATATACATCAACATTCTCTTGCATTCTCAAGGTATTTGCTATGAGTTGCCAATTTTCAAGTAGTTGAACTTCGTCAATAAAGACATAATTCATTTTTTCAGGAATGAGCCTATCCAAGATAAAGTCAAGCAATATATTGTAATCAGAAAGAAGGTTTTTTTCGTTATAGCTAAGTCCTATTTTGCGAGTTTGGCTAAGATCTTCTAAGTTGATTGAAGTGATTTGTTCTTGCTCTACCGCATGATTAACTTTCAAATCTTCTTGAAATAAAAGGAAAAGTTTAGATTTACCACAACGCCTTACACCCGTGATAATTTTTACCAAATCACTTTGATTTTTCCACTTATGGAGCTTTTTAAGATAGTTCGGACGATTAATTAAATTTTGCATTTCTTTGGTCATGCTAATCTCCTTTTGTAAATTCTATTTTACAAAATAAGAAAAGTCAAGATTTTGTAAAGTACATTTTGCAAAAATATGTTTTTACTGAATTTGTAAAATGAAATTTGCAAGTTTAGGCTGTTTAACACTGTAAAACAAGAAATCATTCTGGCTTATATACTAATGAGATAGAAACATTTTTTCCTATTCGTTCAGAAAGTGTTTGTAAGAGTTCTTCATTATTAAAGTCTTCTAATTTTTTGACAGTTTCAAACATCCGATTACCTTTGAGAATCCAATAGCGTCTTTGGAAAGAATAAATCACTCGGCAAAGGTCTTACGAGAAAGTAAAAAAAACTATAGTGAATGGCAAGTACATAATGCTGTAAGTAATTCACGTTCTAAATTGTTACAAACGCCTTTTTCAAGTAATTTGCCGTTATCACCTCGATTTGAACATTGCTTTAAAAGTCCTTTTTCTGATGCACTACTTTCCTTGATTGCTGAAACAGATTTATCAAAAACCTCAGCACTAATTGTTTGGATTGTTTCAGTGTCTATCGCTTGTGGTAATAAAGTAAAGATAAGGTGTGATGAGCATTGGATTGAAACTACTTCAACTTTATTCAATATTGTTATTTGCTCAGGAGCAAGAAAGTCTGCTGTTGCACAAAGAGCATATAGACTTTTTAAAAGTTTTTTAAAAGAAAAGAATCAAGGAATAATTAAAGATGATGCTTCTAAAAGCGCAGCTAAGAAAGTTTTAAAACTGCTTGAAAATGAAAATATACGTAATGCTTTTTTTGAGCTACAAGGTCTTTCATCTAAACAGGCACGATTTGAATTTTTGAAATCCTTTGCAAAAAGAAATAGTGAAGAAGTTGGATTCAGCTTTGATGAGTATGCAATTCTCCTTGAAACTTGTACCCTAAGCGGGCTGATGAAGCATTTATCCGCAAATTCGGAACAGGTAGGTATCATTACAGCAGAAGCAGATGCTCTAAATTCTATCTTGTTCAAGAATAAAAGTGACCCTTCAATGTTCAACAAGCTAAATATGCAAGAACCCAACCGTTATGTTACAGCATACAAGAGTTATAACTTCATAAGACCAACCCTTTCTATGCTCAATCTTATACAACCCAATATAGCGCAAAAGCTGTACCTCAATGAAAACTTACGTGAAACAGGTGCGGCAGCAAGAATACTGCCTTACTTCGACCCCTTGTGTAGTTTTGATAATACAGCGTCAGATGAAACGTGTTATATTGATAGATTCCTCGATAAAAAATATATAAAATATTAAATCGCTATCATAACGCTCCCGAAGGTGAAACATATATTGCTACCCTAAGCTCAGAAGCTTATCGTAGAGTCAAGGATTTTGAATGTGAGGTAAAGCGTCAAATCATGCCAGATCTACATCCATATTCTCATAGCTGTTTACGTAAATTGCATGGGTACGCTGTCCGATTTGCTTGGGCAATTCATTTGTTTTACACTGATGACCTTCATGAGAGTCCTATCAGCCTACAATCAATGGAGTTAGCTATTGAGCTGTGTTATGCTCTTTTACAACATATTGAGCATGCGTATAATCCGGCAGGCTTAGCAGCTGTGAGTAATGCTGAAAAGGTTTTAGAATTCTTTCAAGGTATTAATCTAAAGATTGACACTTTAGCTTATGGCTATACTGATTCTCGTACTATACAACAGCGTATACATAAACCTGCTAAGGACGTGATGTATGCTCTTGAAACCTTGAACCGACTAAACTATATAGATATTATTGATGCCGGAACTGTAAAAAATATAGTTGTACCACACCCTCACCTCTTGAATCAAGCCTATCAACCTATGTATCATCACGTTGATAATTCTCAGTTTATTCATCTAAATTAATCTGACATTCACGTAAAAGTTGCTACAAAGTAAAATGTAGCAACTTTTACAAAATCTTTTTTCTTTTTTTTATAAAAGTAGACTCTTCTAAGCATCAGTTGAACCTCAATTGTACTTCAATAGTTTGTAGGAAACTTTTCCGCCATTATTATATGAGTAAAACTGATTGCTCAGCCGAATGTTTTTGAGAGTGCTTTTGTTGTATAGCTTGAGTTTGTGCATCTAGGATTTAGATAATACCTATAGAACTTATATATCAATAGCATATATAACACACACGCTTATACACCCCTTATACACATTACTGATACAACAAAGCACTTATAGCAACATTATCCTCTTTCTTATAGCATAGACACATAGCGTACTCAAATACATACATCACAAGCATACTCCACACCTATAACTACTTCTAAAGGAAGGTACCATGTCAAATATCAATCAGAAGAAAACAACAACCGATACTACATACAATAACCTTGCTATCAATACAAACAAAGATAAAGAACAGCCATGCTTGATACAGGTACTTGATAAATATCAAAGTCACCTTGACGATATGCTTGAGCATCATTCTAAAGTTATGCAAGTACGAATGGATTTACGCTATCCCTCAGACGATAGCGTTATACATATTCCCAAACATATTGAGAACTTCCACTATAACTTCAAGCGTAAACTTGAAAGACAAACCATAGCAGGTGGTCATAAGGTAGACCCAAGATTCATCACCGTAGAAGAACAACATAACAGTCAACACCCTCATTATCATACGGTATTATTGGTAAATGCAAATGCTAAGAATAAAGCATACCCTATACTTCAAGAAGCTGAAAAGCAGTGGCAACAGGTTCTGCATACTGACCAGCAAGGTCTTGTAAACTACTGTAGTGAAAAAGGTGAAAACGGTATTATTATCGACCGTAATAAAGAAGACTTTAATGAAAAGAAAAATCAGTGTTCACACCAAGCGAGTTATCTTGCAAAAGTAAGAGGAAAGGATAAACAAGCGAAAGGTTCATGGACTGTAAAAGGTACAAGAACTCCCAAAAAAAGTAGCTGATATATCAGCAAATGTTAGATAAAATGTTTACAATATATTGAAATTTAAAACTATTTTTCATGTAAGTTCTTTCTAATATGTTAGAAAGTATTAGATAATAAAAAAGTATTAGAAAGAAGAAATTTGATAAAATCTATAAAACAGCAAACTTTTATAAACTTGATACTGATGTTTCAAAAGATCAAAAAACTACACCATTTATCAGGGTATTTCTCTTATGAAATGCCCTTTTTTATGAGCTTGTGGGGAGTAGGTCTTGGCTTGACATTTTGAGCTTCAGTTATTATCTTGTATTGAATTATGATAAAATTTTATCACGCAAAGGAGATAAATAATGATAGACATAAGACCAATTTCAGACTTACGCAATAAGTTCAGTGAGATAGAAAAACAAGTACAAGATGGAAATCCTATATATCTCACGAAGAATGGTTATGGTTCAATGGTAGTAATGAGTCTTGAACACTATAGCAAACTAACTGATAACGTAGAACAAAAATTAGACGAAGCAGATAAAGCCGCTGAATCACCAAGACGTCTTACACATGACGATGTTTTTGCAAAAGCAAGAATGAGCATAAGCAGTGAAAAAGTATCAGCTTAATTACCTTCCCTTATTTGAACAAGACCTTCTTGAAATTTTGCAATATATTTCAACAGATTTAGCAAATCCTGAAGCTGCTCATGAATTTTTAGACAAACTTGAACAATCGATTTTGAAACGTTTAGATAATCCTCTTGCCTTTGAAAAGTATCCGTCATCACGTAACAGGAAGCACCCTTATTATCGAATTTACGTTGACAATTACACCGCTTTTTATGTGGTCATTGATGATGTTGTTGAAATGCGAAGATTGCTATATAGTTCACGTAACCATTCAATTTTATTAGAATAATAAACTAATTTTATATTTTTTTCTTTACCCTCTGTTTTTATAGCAGAGGGTTTTCTTTTTTCAAATCAAACTTATCAATAAATTAGCTGGTGAAAAACATAGAAATGTAAATGAACTTTGTGCCAATCACTATGGCAAAAGCTTACATGAACTCAATTCAAAAGAAGCACACGAACTTATAAATTCACTCAAGAAAAGTAGCTAGTTTTGCAATACGAAAATAAAGTTTATAGAAATTTAAAGCTTTTCCTTTTAGAAACTTCATATCAGCAAAAAAACACTAAAAAAGCCACTCAAGAATATTACACTCAAGAGTGGCTTTCTATCATTCAATGTGTTTTTAGAATGTATATTTAAACTCAAGTTTACCCATCACGCTTTCTCTTTCGCCAAGGCTCGCTTCAGCACCCATATTTAAGCTAAAGTTCGTTGAGTTCATAAGCTCAACACCAAGTTCAACAACGCCAGTGCTTCCACCATTATCATTAGAGGATGGCACAGCAAAATTATCTACTGTTGCGCTTACATCGTCATTAAACTCATGCTCGTAGTAAAGCCCCATATATGGAGTAAAGGTGAAGCTATAAGAAGTTGGCATTGTGTAAGAAAGTCTTGCGCCTGCTCTTACACGGTGTGA
>CAYJEN010000032.1:0-20042 GCA_964369185.1 uncultured Desulfovibrionaceae bacterium | reverse complement strand
TGCTGTAGAAAAGGTGGGCCTGCAATTCATGATAAAGATTTAGAATTAGTATCAAGTGGAGTTATCCGCTTAGAAGATTTAATCACATTTCGCCCAGGTGAGTTTGTAAGAGATGAATCTCAACAAAAAGTTGTTCCTCTTGAAGTTGATGTTGTGAAAATAGCATCAGCTATAAATGCGCAAGAACACGACTGGACTTGTAGATTCCTTATTCAAAAGCATAAAGAACACTCATGCGCTCTACACGGCAAACATCCGGCAGAATGCAGAGCTTTATATTGCAGAAATCCTGAATTTTTACTTGCTCTTCCTGCAGATGGCAGGCAAACACGTAAGCAATTAATCGAACACACAAAATCACCAAATTGGTGGTTAGAGCTTATCGATACACATGCAGAACAATGCGATTTAGCAAAACTTGCTGAATATGTAGTTCGTGTTGATGAAGAACCAAGCGTAAAACAATCACTTGTTGAAATAATTTCTTTTGATAACTCTTTCAGAGAATTAGTGCTTGAAAAAACTGATATTAAACCGGAACTTCTTCCATTCTTATTTGGTAGACCAGTAATTGGTTTAATGCATCAGTATAAAATTGAAGTATTCAAGACTGATAAAGGTCTACTTCTTAAAAAAGCCGGATAGTTTATGATAGCATATGTTGAGGGTAGATATTTAGAGCATACGGAAACATCTGTTGTTGTGCTCACAGAGGGTGGCATTGGCTATGAACTTTTCTTGCCAAGTCATGCTCTTGCACGCTTGCCGGCTAAGGGTGAAGTTGTAACTTTCTATAGTGTCCACGTTGTTCGTGAAGATGCGGCAGAACTTTTCGGTTTTACTACTTGGGATGAAAGACAGACATTTCTTGTGCTTACCTCAATTAATAGAGTAGGAGCAAGAACGGCTATTGCAATTCTTTCAACTTTTAGTCCTGATGAATTGCGTCAAATAGTACTTGATAATAATAGCCTTGCACTTACTCAAGTATCTGGTATTGGTAAGAAAACAGCGCAACAAATCTTTCTTGATTTGCAATATAAACTTCAAGGAAGCGCAAATTCGGGTATTGAACTGCCAAGTTCAGAATCGAATAAGGTTCTTACAGATACAATAGCGGCTCTTATAAATCTTGGTTATGCGGAAGAAGATGTTCGCCCTGTGATTAAAGAAGTTCTGAATGCAAATCCTGACTTTGATGTAACTGCCACAATACGTGCAACTCTTAAATCGCTTGCGCAAAGTAAGAGAGCGTAGTCAATGGCAGAACATGATTTCTCAGAAGAGCATATCCGCCCGCAAAGGCTTGAAGAGTTTATTGGTCAAGAAGAGTTGCGTGCAAATTTACGTGTCTATATAGATGCGGCAAAAGATCGTGGAACTGCTATTGATCATTTACTTTTTTATGGAAATCCCGGTCTTGGTAAAACTACGCTTGCAAGGATTATTGCTTCTGAACTTGGAGTTAACTTGGTTACAACTTCGGGGCCGGTGCTTGAAAAATCCGGCGATTTAGCGGCAATTCTTACAAACTTGAATAAAAACGATATCTTATTCGTTGATGAAATTCATAGAATGCCGATAACGGTTGAAGAAGTACTTTATCCGGCGATGGAAGATTTCACACTTGATTTAGTTATAGGTCAAGGTCCTGCGGCACGTACAGTTAAGCTTGATATTGAACCCTTTACTCTTGTTGGTGCAACTACAAGGCTTGGTCTTTTATCGTCTCCGCTTCGTGATAGATTTGGAATTATATCAAGGCTTGAATTTTATACTCCAAAAGAGCTTGCACTTGTTGTGTCACGCGCGGCACGAATCTTTAATATTTCAATAGAAGAACAAGCGGCTTTTGAAATAGGAAAACGCGCAAGGGGAACACCTCGTATTGCGAACAGACTTCTTAGACGTGTGCGAGATTTCGCTTTTGCAGCGGTAAAAGGTTCAGATGAAGAAGCACGCATTACTTTAGATATCACCAGAAATGCACTGAAAAGGCTTGATATTGATGAAGAAGGTCTTGATTCAATGGATAGGCATATCCTCTCTGTTATTATAAATCATTATGATGGTGGTCCTGTAGGAGCAAAAACTCTTGCAGTTGCAGTATCAGAAGAACTAAGAACAATTGAAGATATTTATGAGCCTTATCTTATTCAATGCGGATATTTAAAGCGTACACCTCGTGGTAGAATGGCTACAGAAAAAGCATACCGACATATTGGTGGACGTCAAAACTTTTTATAAAATATTTATGATTGCTTAATGTACTTTCTCATAAGAAATCGTAAATAATAGGATATACTATGTCAGATGAAAGAAGGTTTAAGCTTTTTGAAGATGATACTTTTTCAGAACATTTAGGAATGAAAATTGAAAGTGTAGATGGGCATAAAGCAGTGCTTTCAATGCCTTTTGATCATAGACATAGAAATGGAATGGGAAATACTCATGGTGGTGCAATTTTTGCTTTGGCAGACATGGCTTTTGCGATAGCATCACATGCACATCATGATATTATAGTGAATGCACAGTCTTCAATTTCCTATCTTTCAGCGGGTAAAGTAGGGCCTCTTTTTGCAACAGCAGAACCGGTTCAACTTGGTAGAAAACTCGTAGTTTATGAAGTAAAAGTTTCCGATGCAACTGAAACTTTAGTTGCAGTAGTTACGATTACAGGTTATGTAAAAGGGCAGATAGCATAAAAATTTAAAAATGTGTCTCAAGTCATTGTTTGGGATTGTTGACTAGAGTATATTAAGTTCAAAAGCGAGTATGTTGTGTTAGAAGTAAAAAATCTTGCTAAAAACTTTGGGAGTAGACTCCTGTTTAGAAATGTGGATTTGCAATTATATCCGCAGTCTATTCATATACTCGAGGGAAAAAATGGAGTAGGGAAAAGCACTCTTTTTAAGATTATTTGCGGATTACTTGAACCTGATGCCGGTGAAGTAAAAACAGAATTAAATCTTTCAGAAGTTGGTTATTTAGCGCATGCTACTTTTCTTTATCCTCAAATGACAGCGCTTGAAAATCTCAAATTTTGGCACACAATGAATACAGGAAAAACTCTTACAGAAAAAGAATATATGACTATTCTTGAAAGTGTAGGACTTGTAAAATTTGCACATGAAAAGGTAAGAATCTTTTCTCGTGGTATGTCTCAAAAGCTCACAATCGCAAGACTTCTTGCTCAAAAACCGAAGCTTTATATGCTTGATGAACCAAGTACGGGACTTGATACTGATGCTAAAAATTTCCTTATAGAAAAAATTCTTGAAGCAAAACAAGAAGGTGCTTGCGTATTTTGGATAAGTCACGATGTTGATAGAGATAAACAATACGCTGATTTTATACATACAATTGAAAATAAAAGCCTCATAACTTCTCAAGTGAACAATGAGGTGAAAAATGTTTAGATCTGCGCTTATTTCGCTTATCAAAAAAGATTTTATCCTTTTCTTTATGCGAGGAGGAGGAATAGGGCAGTCTATCTTATTGGGATTATTGCTGATATTTGTCTTTTCTTTATCTCAAGGAATTGGAGAGAGTGTAGCGCCTAGAGCATTGGCGACTTTATTTTGGCTTGCTTCTGCTTTTGGAATGGTGCTTATCTTTAATAATCTTCATGCCTTAGAAGAAGTAAACGGTGCAAAAACAGGTTTACATTTAATGCCGGCATCTTTGCAGGTTGTTTGGCTTGCGAAGGGGATAAGCGGTATTGCATTTATGCTTGTCTCTCAACTTATCTTTTTATTTGCGCTTATTGTTTTTTGTAATGCGCAATTACACGGGCAATTTTTAGATTTTTTGACATTTCTCATACTAATTGATATTGGTATGGCAACTTGTGGAGCTTTACTCGGCGCTTTAGTTGTAGGGCAGACAGGAAAAGAATCTTTACTCAGTATTGTTTTATTTCCTTTGTTGACGCCTCTTCTCTTGGCAGGAATTGAAGCTTTTTCAATATTATTTACACTAGATGGTGGCGTGGTTGAAAGCTCTTGGCTTATGCTTGCGCTTGCTTTTGACGGTATATTCTTGGCTATGGCGTTGGTATTATTCCAATTTATTTACAGTGTTGATGAATAAAAAGTAGGACTTATGTTAGGACTCGCTAAAATTTCAGCTATTATATTTGCTATTGGTTTTGCACTTTGCCAATATCTTATCTATATCTATGCTCCACTAGAACAGACAATGGGCTTAGCTCAAAAGATATTTTATTATCATTTGCCTGTTGCTTGGTGGTGTTTTGTATCTTTCTTTGTAAACTTTGTGTGTAGTATTCTCTACTTGAAAACAAAGAAAAATGTGTATGATCATATTGCAACAACGGGTGCAGAACTCGGTTTACTCTTTGCAACGTTAGCGCTTGCAACAGGTTCGATTTGGGGTAAAAACTCATGGAATGTATGGTGGACTTGGGATCCTCGTCTAACAACTACCTTAATTTTATGGTTTATTTATGTCGCTTATCTTTTCATCCGTACAATGCCAACACCTAAAGCGAAAGTTATGGCGGCAGTTGTTGGGATTATAGGATTTGCAGACGTGCCTTTAGTCTTTTATTCTGCAAGACTTTGGCGTTCAATACATCCAAATGTTTTTGCTAGTAAGAGCGGAGGGTTAGAGCCTGAAATGCTCCATACTGTATTATCATCGGTTGGAGTATTTGCGTTCTTGGTGTTTGCTTTGTTTGTTGTAAGAACAATGCAAAAAATTCAAGCAGAAAAAATTGAAGAAAAAGTACTTAATCAATTATATCAATAAAAAAGGAAACTAACATGGATAGCATGACAGCTTTAATATGTGTAAATGTGGCCATTTGGCTTGGAATTGGCGGATATATTGCTTTTTTAGCAGCTCAACAATCAACTTTAAACAAAAAAATTCAAATAATTGAGAGTGAAAAATAATTATGTCACGTAAAATAACATTATCAGTAATATTAATTGGTCTTATAGCGATTCTTGCAACAAGCATTTATTACGAACTCAGTTCTAGAGGTTTTTCAATGTCTTTTCAATCATCTGAAATGACAGATAATTCAACAGCACAAATGCCGCCTTCTAATGCGCCAAGTGCTCCGATGAATATGTCCGCAATGTTTACTAAGGAAGATATTGATCCTGAAATGGCAAAAAGAGCCGGCGAACTTATGATGAAAATGCAAGAAAACCCTAACGATATTGATACACTTCTTGAACTTTCACTTCTTTTCTATCAAGCAGAAGATTATCTTGCTATGTTAAATTTTGCAAATAGAGCGGCAGCGCTTGCACCTATGAATGCAAGAGCTGGATATTTTGCAGGTATTGCGCATAGTCAGTTAGGTGAATTTAATGAATCAGCACAAGCGTTTGAGCGTTCATTATCACTTCAAGAAAATCCATCAACAAGGTATAGCCTTGCAGTATTGTATATTTATAATTTAAATGATAAAGAAAAAGCTAGAATGAACTTGGAAGAAGCACTTAAATCAACAATGCTTCAAGAAGGCTTGAAATCAAAAATTGAAGCAGAACTCGCAGGATTATAATATGTCTACAATAGCGGCAATAGCAACGGCCTATTCTCAAACTTTATCGGGTGGGATAGGGATTATCAGAATTTCTGGAGAAAAAGCTTTAGAAATAATGAGAAAGATTTTTGCCTCAAAACAGAATCTTGACGATATAAAGCCGCGTTTTCTCTACTATGGGCATTTTAATGATTCAAAAGGGAATTATCTTGATGAAGGTTTAGCTGTGTATATGAAAGCGCCGTTCTCTTATACGGCTGAAGATACAGTCGAACTTCATTGTCATGGAAATCCTAATCTTTTGACAGCCTTACTGAATACTTGTTTCGAGCATGGCGCAGAACTTGCCGATGCCGGAGAGTTCACAAAACGAGCTTTCTTAAATGGTAGACTTGATTTGAGTCAAGCAGAAGCAGTTGCAGAAATTATATCAGCTCCATCTCTTGAAAGTTCAAGACTGGCAGAGGCTAAACTTTCTGGTCTACTTGGTAAAAAAATTAAAGATTTACGTGCAAGCCTTGAGAGTATAATGCAAAATCTTTTGTATGAACTTGACTTTTCAGAAGAAGAACTACCTGATATTTTTCCTTTTATTGAAAGCGTTCAAGGTATACAAGAGCAGATAAAAAATCTTCTTCTTGCTTATGAAAGAACAGCTCCTTGGAGAGATGGTTCTTTAGTAGTGCTTGCAGGAAAAGTAAATGCAGGAAAGTCTAGTCTTTTCAATGCATTGCTTGGTAGGTATAGAGCAATTGTAGCAGCGCAAGCCGGTACAACACGTGATTATATCGAAGAAGTATTAAAAATCCAAGATATTCCTATAAGACTGGTTGATACCGCAGGTATTCGAGCAAAAGAAGAAACAAGCGATCTAATAGAACTAGAAGGAATTCAAAGTGCTTATAAGCTTTTTGAAGAAGCTCGAGTAATTTTATACATGCTTGATACAAAATCTGACTTGCAAATTGATAAGAAACATATTGAATTTCTTGAAGAAGTAAATCCTAAAGCAAAAGTTTTGCTTGTTTGGAATAAATGTGATATACTTCCTTATTCTGTTGAAAACGGAAATATTAAGAACTTTAGAAAAGATTTAATAGAGGCAGTTTGTCCTATTTCTGCTAAAGAAGGCAATGGGATAGATGCTCTTGCAAAGTCAATTCATAAAGCGCTTAGTGTAGATGGTTTATCAGGTGACGAGCTTGCACCAAACTTAAGGCAAGCCCATTTACTTGAAAAAGCAGAAACAGAATTGGAACAATTCCTTGAAAATGCGTATGCAGTTCCGCCGGATGCTTTGGCTATCCACTTAGCGGAATCGGTGCGTGTTCTTGGAGAGATTACAGGCGAGATTGTAACAGAGGAAATAGTGAACTCTATTTTTTCAACCTTTTGTGTGGGCAAGTAATCGGAAAGGAAAATGTTGAATAAAGATAAGGCTATAAGTATAGGTTTAGGTAACTATGTGCTTGTGCGAAGGGTGGTTACGGTTGTAAGTCCTTTATCTTCGCCGATGCGCAGGTTAAAAGAAGATGCAAAGTCGGAAGGTCGATTGATTGATGCTACACAAGGCAGAAGAACACGTTCATTTATTATTACGGATTCAAATCATCTAATTTTATCTTCAATAAACCCGGAAACAATAATTCAAAGGCTTGAAAGCAAAAGTGAGAATGAAGAATGATTGAGAATGGATTACCTCTCGTAATAACTGCGCCATCCGGCACAGGAAAAAGTACACTTGTTAAGATGTTACTTCAAGATTTTCCGCAATTTCAATTTTCGGTGTCCTGCACAACTCGTCCGCCTCGCGAAAATGAAGTACATGGTAAGGACTACTACTTTTTAGAAAAAAGTGAGTTTGAAAAAAAAATTTCTGAAAACTATTTTGCTGAATGGGCAGAGGTTCACGGAAATTATTACGGCACTCCTCTAAAAGAAGTAGAAGAAAACCTAGAAGCCGGTAATGATTTGCTTTTTGATATTGATATTCAAGGAGCGCTACAGCTTTCATTATCATTACCACAATCGTATTTTGTATTCCTCTTCCCTCCTACTTTGGAAGAACTCGAACGTAGATTAAGAGGGCGTGGAACAGATTCAGAAGAGGCAATTGTAAGGCGCCTCAATAATGCACGCGAAGAAATAAAACAGTCTCATTGGTTTAACGCTTGGATATTAAATGATAATTTAGAAGTGGCGTATGAGCAGTTAAAATCCTGTATTATAACAGCAAAGCTTAACCCACGTCGTCAAAAAGGTTTCTTGAACAGTATACTATATTCTCATGTGAAATAAATGGAGTAGAAAATGGCAAAATTAATAGTAGCTCTTGATTATGATGATGCACACGAAGCAATGCAAATGGCAAACCTCCTTCAAGGAAAAGTTGAATGGGTGAAGGTTGGTCTTGAACTTTTTATAACTGAAGGTCCACGTTTAATTCAGTCTCTTAAGGCTATGAAATATAAAGTTTTCTTAGATTTGAAACTTTATGATATTCCAAACACAGTTCGTGGTGCAGTTTTAGCTGCTGCAAGACATAAAGCTGATATGCTTACCCTCCATCTAAGCGGTGGTGAAAATATGGTAACTGAAGCTTTAAACTGCGTAAAAGGTGAAGACCATCAACCGCTTCTATTTGGTGTAACAATTCTTACATCTTTTTCTGATGGCGAGCTTCCTTGCTTTACCGGTAGCTTAACAGAAATAGCTCAAAGACTTGCAGATGAAGCTTATAACTGGGAAATGAACGGTATTGTTTGTTCAGGTCATGAAGTTGAGCAAATCAAAAAACGTCATCCTAAATTGCTTACACTCTGCCCTGGAATTCGTATGGCTGATGGTGAAGCGAATGATCAAAAACGTGTTATGACTCCATATCAAGCAATAAAAAATGGAGCGGACTTTATTGTAGTTGGTCGTCCAATCACAAAAGCAGAAGATCCATTAGCGGCAGCAGAAGCAATCTTAGCAAATATGCAAGAAGCAGAAGCAGAAATGTCAGCTTAATAGAAGCAAGAACAAGCTAAAAAGACTATCAATAAAAGAGGTTGCTTGATGCAAGACACAGAAATTTTACGCGGAGTGTTTTCCCTTCAAGAAGTTCGTAAAGTTGGAACTGGTACAACAACACGTAAAACCATTTCAAAAACATATTGGTTTGTAGAAACAAATGCTGAAACCGGTGAGTTAACAGTTCAGTCTTTAAATTCTAAATATATTCCAACAGGAAATAAAAAACCAATAACACGTGAAGAAGTCTTAGAAAAATTCGCGCCTGAAATGGAGTTCTACGTCTCTACTGTTTATCCAAAGATTAAAGAACTAAATAGCAGTGTTGATGCAGGCGATGCGCATAGAGAAAAAAATGAGCTTTTTAGTGCAGAATTTGAATATGAAAGCGCGCTTGAACTCGATATTCAAAATGTGCGAGCAAACTTTGGCATAGGCTTAACATACCTTGAACAAGGAAAAAAAGATAAAGCTAATAACATCTTTGAAAGACTTGTAGATTTAGAAGCCGCATTCAAAGATGAGCATAAGCATCTTTTTAATGAATTTGGTATGAGTCTTAGAAAAAATAAAATGTATCAAAAAGCATTGGATTTTTATAGCAGAGCAATTTCCCTAGGAAAAGCTGATGAAAACCTACATATCAACATGGCTAGAGTTTACTTGGAAAGTAAAAAATATCCTGATATGTTACTTTCTTTAGGAAAAGCAAGTGCGATTAATCCAAAAAGCGAAATAGTGAATAAAATTATTGAATGGAGTGTGACTAAAAAACTTATAACCGAAGCCAGCGTATCAGAAATGAGGCAAAAGGTTGCAAGTGGTCAAATAGATCCAAGTTCAACAGGTGGATAAATCAACCTTCAAACTTTATAATGGAGTCATATAGAGCATGGAAAAACAGTGGAGCTTTTTTGAAAAAGAAAATAATGTGCTGCAAAAAGTTTCACATGTTGCTCGTGCTTTGGGAGTTAGCCCACAGTTTGCGCTTCTTCTTTTAAATAGAACGTTTAGGCAATATCCTCATCTATTAGAAAAAAATAATGAAGAAGCACTAATTTCTACGCTTGACTTTATTCTTAATCCATCATTAAAAAAGTTACTCTTTCCAACTTTTTTAAAAGATATTGATAATGCTTGTGATATTGTCATCACAGCCCTTAAAGCTAAGGAAAAAATCCTTATTTGGGGCGATTATGATGTTGACGGTATCACAAGCACAGCTTTATGTACTGCTTTTTTCAAAAAACATGGCTTCACGGTTATGAATCATGTACCTTGTCGTGAAGAAGGATACGGGATAAATCCTAAAAGATTAAAAGACTTTATTGACTCGGGCGTGAAAGTTCTTATCAGCGTAGATTGCGGGATTGCTGATGTTGAAGCAATAAAATATGCTCGTGAACATGGTGTGAAGATTATTGTAACCGATCACCATATTCCGCAAGATGAACTTCCACCGGCGCATGCACTGATAAACCCATATTTCTCTGACGAAAGCGAAAGCTACACAAAAAAAGATATCTTACTTGCCGGAGTAGGGGTTGCATTTTTCTTTATGTGTCATCTAAACAATGCTATTAATAAAGAATTTTCAACTAAATGTGACATGAGAGACTTTATCGATTTGGTGGCTCTCGGCACAATTGCTGATATGATGCCTCTTATAGGTCAGAATAGAATCTTAGTAAAAAATGGACTTCTCAAAATTAAAGCAGCGGAAAGAATTGGAATTAGAGCTTTGAAAGAAATTTCCGGTTATGCGCCAACAGCAGCGCTTTCAGCTGGTCAAATTTCTTTTGGTCTAGCACCAAGGATAAATGCCGCCGGACGTATGGATAATCCAAGAATTGCGCTCGATTTGCTTCTTTCTGAAGACTATAGAGAGGCTCAGAAACTTGCTGCTCAGCTTGATGAGTGGAACGCTGAAAGAAAAAAAGAAGAAGAAAGTATAGTTGCAATGGCAACCGAACAAGCTACAAAATATGCAAGTGAACCTACTCTTGTTCTTGCTGACGATACATGGAATCAAGGAATAATTGGTATTGTAGCCTCTAGAATGATTGAAAAATTTTATAAACCAACCTTTATTCTTACAAAAGATCAGTGTGATGGATACTTTAAGGGTTCAGGTCGTTCAATTCGTAAATTCCATCTTTACGATGCTCTTTGCTCTTCAACTGAAAAATTGATGTCTTTTGGCGGACATGAATACGCAGCAGGGCTTAAAATCATGCCTGAAAATGTTGACGCTTTTAGAGAAGCATTTAATAATTTCTTTATCGAAAAACTAGGAAATAAACCATGTACTCCTAGTGTTTCAATTGAAGATGAAGTTACTTTCGAGCAAGTTTCTAACTACGCTTTTCTAAGAGAACTTGAAATGCTTGAACCTTTTGGAGTCGGTAACAGCGAGCCTGTCTATGCAAGCACAAGTGTTAAAGTCACTAAAGTTGAACCTTTTGGCTATGCAAAAAAGCATTTAAAACTTGAATTTCTTGATACTGTCTCAGGTCAAAGACTCCATTCTAAGCTTTGGAATGTAGAAAAATTTCCGCATAAAGTAGGTGACGATGTGAGAGTTGCCTATAGTATTGAATTTGATACCTATAATAATATCACTCAAGTCAATATGAAAATCAAAGATATTAAGCAAGGAAGTTAAGATTTTTTGTCTCCGACGGGCAAAGGGAATGATTCCCTTTGCAACCCCCTTTTCTTTTTATTCGCAGGCTCATAAAAAGGAAGGTGTGATTTCAAAAAAATATTTCCTTTCACTTCAAAATATAGAGCTTAACTCAAATTTTTGAAAGAGAAAATAATTTTTGAGGCACTATTTCTTTCCAACGAGGAACGAGGTGGAAAAAATAGGGTTTCCAAAGGGGATTATTTCCGTGGGAAAAGTTCCCTTGCTCGCCGAAGGCATCTTAAAAAAAATTATTTCTGGCTTGACCTTAGGGAGTGAATTGTATATCTTTTTTTTATGGAAAAATTTACATCAAAAGATAAAAAAGACAAAAAAGATAAAGACTCAAAAGAAAGTAATAATCCGCCTAAAGCACAAAGTCAAAAACTTGTAATTGAATTTATTGGATTATTTTTTCTCTTGCTTGGTGCGTTAATATTTCTCTCACTCGTGACGTATTCACCATCTGACCCTACACTAAATACAAGCCTGCCGAAAAATGCTGTAATAGCAAATAAAGCCGGACTTATCGGTGCGTACTTAAGCGCATTATTAGTGGATTTGTTTGGTATTGGTTCGTATGTGTGGGGAGTAATTCTTGTAGGTTTCGGTAGCGGATTTTTAATAAAATGGTTGCTACTCGCATGGAAAAGATTTTTCGGATTTTTCCTATTTGGGATAAATGTAATTAGTCTTGCATCTGCATGGAAACTACCAATAAATCAGATAGTTGGTGGTGGATTTAGTGGAGATTATCTTTATACAAAATCTTTGCTTTACTTTTCGCCTACAGGTTCAGCTTTTATTTGGATATTTACTTTTCTTCTTGCGACTCAATTAATTTTTGGTATTTCTTGGCTTACACTATTCCGTAATTTTTTCATTGGCTTGGTTGCAATTTTTTCTAATCTTATACCGGAAAAGAAAGAAAAAGAAGCTGATGTTATGCCGATTGTTCTCTATCAAGATGAAGATAAGAAAGAGAAAAAATCTTTATTTGGATTTCTAAAGAGAAAAGATAAAGATTCCGATGTGCAAAATCTGGATATAAATGTAAATGAACCTAAAGATAGCTTTACAGAAAAAGAAGATTTAAATACTTCTCTTTTTAATCTTAATATTGAAGATGAATTCGATGATGAAGATGAATTCGACGATATAACAGAACTTTCAAATGATGACAAAGTCGTTGAAAACGATAAAGAAAATAAAGAGCCAAAAGAGGAAGGCACTAAAAAAGATAAGAAAAAAGGCGAATGGTCACTCTTTACTAAAAAGAAAAAAGATGCTCCTCAAGCTCTTCCTAAAGGTTTCACATTACCATCGTCTCAACTGCTATCAGTAACGCCGGCAACGGATGTAAAGCATAGCCCTAAAGCTCTCACAGAGAAAGGGCAGCTACTTATTCAAGCTTTGAGCGAGTACAACATTCAAGCAGAGTTAGTACGTGCAACGCCTGGGCCTGTTATCACGATGTATGAAATTCATCCGGCTGCAGGTGTTCGAGTAAGTAAAATAGCAGGTCTTTCTGATGACTTAGCTATGAAATTAAAAGCTGTAAGTATTCGTATTCAAGCTCCAATTCCGGGAAATGACACCGTTGGTATTGAAGTTCCTAATGAAACAAGAGCAAATGTTTCATTCCGTGAACTTATCGAGGGTAGCGCATTTACGAATTCTGCTTCATTCTTGAGTCTTGCGCTAGGTAAAAACATAAGTGGTGCGCCTTTTGCGACTGACTTAGCTAAGATGCCTCACTTGCTTGTGGCAGGTGCTACGGGTGCGGGTAAAAGTGTTTGTTTGAATACAATAATTCTTTCAATACTTTACAAAGCTAAGCCTGATGATGTTAAACTTATGCTTGTAGACCCTAAACGTATTGAACTTTCAATTTATGAAGACTTGCCACACCTTGTTCACCCTGTAATAACAGAAATGACACTAGCGAAAAATGCGCTTCTTTGGGCTATTGATGAAATGGATAGACGCTATAGATTGCTTGAAGATATGAAAGTTCGTAACATTGTTAGCTATAATGAAAAAGTTGCGCAAATGCCTAAACCTGAAATATTGGAAGAAAGCGAAGCGGAAGAAAATCAAGATGAAAAGAAAATCAAACATGAAAATCTACCTTATCTCCTTATAGTTATTGATGAACTTGCAGACTTGATGATGACTCACGGTAAAGATGTTGAGGGGTCAATTGTTCGTCTTGGTCAGCTTGCACGTGCGGCGGGGATACATATTATCCTTGCGACTCAAAGACCGAGTGTTGACGTTGTTACAGGGCTTATTAAGGCTAACTTCCCATGTCGTATATCATTCCAAGTATCTCAAAAGACTGACTCGCGTACTATTCTTGATTCAACAGGAGCAGAAACTTTACTAGGAAAAGGTGATATGCTCTTCAAACCTCCGGGCGGTTCACTGCAACGTCTTCATGGTGCTTTTGTGCCTGATGATGATGTGAAAAAAGTTGTGGATTATTGGAAAAATCAAGGTAAGCCGGACTATAAACTCGACTTTACTATTTACGGAGAAGAAAAAGCTGCACCTACTGAATTTGGTGGTGGCAGAACGAATGATATCTCGCAAGAACAAGTTTATCAAGATGCGCTAGAGCTTCTTCCAAGTATGGATAGAGTGACGATTTCAGCTTTACAACGTCGCCTAAGAATTGGATTTAATAAAGCAGCACTTATCAAAGAACAGCTTGAAAAAGATGGGCTTATACAAGAAAAATAATAACCTTTAAAAAGGATAATACTATGAAATTTGCATCATGGAACGTCAACGGTATACGTGCAGTTATGCAAAAGCCGGACTGGAAATGGTTTGAAGAATCAAATTACGATATAATCGGACTCCAAGAAATTAAAGCGGAAAAATCTCAAATAAATGAATCATTACATGCACCTAATGGGTATCATGCTTATTTTTGCTCTTCAACAGTAAAAAAAGGTTATTCAGGCGTTGCGGTATTTTCTAAGGAAGAGCCAATCAATGTAACTTATGAATTGCCTAAAGAGGAATATCAAGGTGAGGGAAGAATTCTTCATTTAGAATTTGAAAAATTCCACTATATTAACGGTTACTTCCCAAATGGCGGTGAGCCTCTGCCGGATGAAGATGGAAAACTAAGAGGAAACCACAAAAGGCTTCCCTATAAAATGGGTTTCTTTGATGTTTTTTATAACTATGTTGAAGAATTAACTAAAGTAAAACCTCTTGTTGTATGTGGAGATTTTAATATAGCTCATAAGGCTATTGACCTTGCACGACCTAAAACAAATACGAAATCTACTGGATTTTTACCTGTTGAAAGAGAATTTTTAGATAAATTCACTCAAGCAGGATATGTAGATACTTTTAGACAAGTACACGGCGATATTGAAGAAAAATATACTTGGTGGTCGTATAAGTCCGGTGCAAGACCAAAAAACGTTGGCTGGCGTATTGATTACTTCTTTGTATCTCAAGGACTTAAAGAAAATATCAAAGATGCTTGGATTGAAAGTGATGTATACGGCTCTGATCACTGCCCAGTAGGCTTAGAATTATCACTATAAAGAGAAAAATAATGAATAAAAAACCACAAGATAAGAATCAAAATAAAAAATTTGTCAGAAGAGATGATAAAAAAAACGATAAAAAGAACTATGCTCCAAAAAATCAAAAGAGCGCGCCAAAACCAAAGCCTAAACATTTGATTAAGCCAGACCCTATCAGTGAAAAAGCATTTGAAAAACAATGTGCTATTTTAGGGCTTGAACTAAATAGTGAAGAGTCAGTAAATCTACGTAACTACATGGATACTCTTATGTTATGGAATACTCGCATAAATCTTGTGGGTACTTTAGAATGGCAAGAGACTTTTTCTGAACTCATTCTTGATAGCTTTCATCTTGCAAAGTTCCTTGAAGAACTTTCACTCCCTGAAAATGTAGAAACATGGGATTTAGGCTCAGGCGCAGGTTTGCCGGGAATTCCTCTTCGTGTAAGGTGGCAAAAAGGTGATTATAGACTTGTAGAATCTCGTGAAAAGCGTGCATTGTTTCTTACAAATTTCTTACTTAAAAATCCACTAGGTTCTACCAAAGTATTCTGGGGTAGAGCAGAAAAATTCTTCGATGAACAAAAATCAAAAGATATTCAAGCAGATATGATAGTGAGTCGTGCATTTATGCCATATCAAGAGCTTGCGGAATTTGTTTATCCTCATGTAAAAAAAGGCGGAATCCTTCTTCTTATGCTGACGGAAGCAATGCCGACTTGTCCTGAACTATGGGAAGTGGTTAACTCTTCGGAATATAATGTAAAACACCCGAATGGCAAGCCTAGTTCTCTTAATAGATATTTCCATGCACTAAGAAAAATTTAATTTGTTTGTAGATATTGTAGGATAAATTCATGAAAGAACGTTGTTTTTGGGTAAATCTGAAAAATGATAAATATGTAGATTATCACGATAATGAATGGGGCGAACCCGTCTACGATGATAAAATTCTTTATGAAATGCTAATACTGGAATCGTTTCAAGCCGGTTTATCATGGGAGACAATTCTTAATAAAAGAGAAGCTTTTAAACTTGCATTTGATAATTTTGATATCAATAAAGTATCACAATATCAGGATGATAAAGTAGATGAACTCCTTCTAAATGCAGGTATTATAAGGCATGAAAAAAAGATAAGAGCAACTATTAATAATTCAAAGCTCTTTCTTGAAATTCAGAAAGAATTTGGTTCATTTAAAAATTATATTTGGAAGTGGACAGATAATAAAATCATCTACACAAAGGGTGAACTCGTTGCAACTTCAAAACTTTCAGATGAAATTGCCAAAGATTTAAAAAAGCGTGGATTTAAATTTCTAGGTTCGACGACTATCTATGCTTATCTTCAAGGTGTTGGAATAATAAATGATCATAGTAAAGAGTGCTATAAATATAAAGAAGAGTAGTTTATAAATTTAGCTTTGAATCATTTCCTATAATAAATAAAAAAATCTTCCTTTAATCTGTGAATACAAATTAAAGGAAGATTTTATTTTAAACTTATCTGTGCTAAAACTATTTCTGATAAAAATACATTGTGTTCGCGTTTGGAATAAGAGCTATACGAGCATTAGGATTTTCAGCAAGCCACTTATCAACAGTTGCTTGTGCATCAGCTTTAGTGAGGTGGCACTCAGCAAGAGTTTCTTGTGATAATTCTGAATGTACAGCTACATCATAATTAAGGATTGAGCGTGAGAACATAAATGCTTTATGCGCGCCCATACGGAAGCCTTTTTCTTCAAACTCTTTCATTTGAGCATGAGCACACGGGAATTGCTTTACATAATTATGATAATGATCGTCACCAATACCTTGAGGGCACGCGGCTAAAAGAAGAAGATGTCCGCCTTTTTTAGTACACTGTGAAGCGTGGTTCAAACCTTTTTGTGCTTGATAGAGACATAAATCTTTAGGATTTCCACCGCAAGATGCTATTGTGATATCAAAAGGTTCATCAAAGCTTTGTCCGTAGAGCTGAGCTGTGATTGGTGCACCTGCTTTTAAACATGATACAGGCTTACCTGTAAAGAGTGCAACAGCTTTTTTATCTGCACGAAGACAAACGTTGATAGCAAGGTTTACGCCTAAAATCTCTCCGGATTCATTCAAATCTTCACGAACTGGGTTGCCTTCTACATTACCGACTCTTGCTTCAGGTGATGCCATAAGTGAGTGATTTGCTTGAATCATAGCTTTTGAAGCGCAGCCGATTGTAATACATTTTGAGCCGCCTGTCATACCTACAAATTGATGAGGATCGATTTGTCCAATAACAATTTTAAACTCAGCATCAGCAATAGCAGAGTTTACCTCAATTGGAGTTCCACGAGAGGTTGAACCAAGTGAGGTCATTTTTGATGTGATAGCATCGTGTGATACTATATTGATTCCGTTTAGGATTTCGTCTTTCGGCATGATACGCTCGATTTGCGCAGCATCAGGAGCAGGGTGTAATCCGCCGCCGATAACGATAGAAATTTGTTCAGGTTTTAGAGTGTTCCAAGTTTGGAACAAGTGTTTTAGTAAAGGAGGAAGAAGTTCTTTTACAGGAGTAGGACGGGTTTCGTCAGGAATTGCAATTGCTATGGTTTTTGGTGTTGGAATTTCGCATAAACGTTGCATATCAAGAGGGTTTTTTATTGCTTCTTCAAATGCTTGTGCAAGGTTTTCAATAGCAGGAAGTTCAACAGCCTGCATTTGTGTAACATTTGCGTTGTCTGGTAATGTTATATCTAAATATCCGGAACCATATTTAAAATGTGCGTTCATTGTCATTCTCCGTATAAAATTGAACAAATTATTTATAAAAAATTATATTTCTTTATATATAATAATCATTTTCTCTGTAAAGGAAATAGCTAGAGGGCAAAAATTTTAATCTAATTTAGAGTAAAATTTCAACCCTCTTGATTTATAAACTAATTATTTATTATCCACCGCAGATAAATGGGCAAAGAGAAATTCTTGCTTTATCGTGCAGCTTTGTTTTGAGGTTTACTTGATTTCCATCCATAAAGGCAATCATTACTTCATTTTCTTCAAGTTTAAGAGCTTTGAGCAAATCGCCTAAGGTTGAATCTTCGGGCATAGGATAATTATGAATATTATCCGGTGCTTTTTTCTCAAGAATGGCTTCAAGGTTTACGTCAAGATACATAATTACACCTGTGGAATTTCAGCGATAGCAGCAGCTACTTCTTCTTCGCTTGAAAGAACTGTAAATTCAAGATGATATTTGCGTGTTTCATTTGGTTGAAGGATAACAAGGTCATCACGCATACGGTGTTCGTGTCTACCATCAGCCCAACAGTTTGAAGGCTCAAGACCGATTACATAAGCACCAGGTGATGGTTGACGCCAGTGAACAAAACGTGGAAGTGAATCAACAGAATAAGAGAACTTCAAGCCCCAACGTTCTTGATTTGGAGTTTCGTTGATAAGAGCCATAGTAACCATTCCGTTACTATCAGCTTGCATTGTATGATAGAGGACTTCTTCAGCTTGTTTTTGTGGAGCTGGATAGTATGTTTGCCAATCAAAATCAATAGTGTCAGCATCTCTATTTTTGCGTGTAAGGCTAGGAGCATAGAGCTTTGTGTGAGCTGATACGAGTGGGAAACCAATGTTGCAATGGAAAAGCATCATGTGCGGTTGTGGATCGAAAGAAAGGTTTGTAACTGTATCATATACTTTGATTGTTTTAGATCCTAAAGATGTTTCGATACGACGGCGATTTTCAAAGTATTCGCCAAATTTATCAAGTTCTTCAATTGTTCCTTCACAATACATAACATATTCATCGCCATCCCAGTAAGCATCGGAACGTACTGATTTAGCAGGACAAAGTTGAGCTCTACCGTGAAGACCGTATTGCGCACCATTATCTTCATTTGGTACACCTACGTTTGAATAACCACAAGTACACATAAGACCACCAAAAGAACCTCTACGTGCTTCAAAGCCAACATCACCAAGGTAAGATGGTTCTACTTCACCGGTACGTGAGCGCCAGCCAAGAGCTTTACCACAGTATTCTGCAATACCGATATCAAGTCCACGAGTAGGAAGAACTTGGAAGTTTAAACCTGAACCTGTACGAAATTCAAGTACTTCACTACCTTTTTGATTTCCATCATTAAGTACTAGTTTGCGCACACCACCAAGTTGTGATTCGTGACCGATACGAGTACGAAGTTCTTCCTTAGACCATTCTTGACCATACAATTTTGTCATAGTATATATATCCTTAAGAAATTAAGTTTTTAGATTGCGACATTTTAGTTTGCTAGGGGTATATTGTCAACACAAAAAAATTGATTTATTATAAAAAAAACGTAAGAAATAGATTGATAATATTTGCTCTAAAAAAATGATTATGAGTTTTCAGTATGTTGCAATTTTAGTTTTTCAAATGAGACAAAATTTAAAAAATATAAAAAAAATGCTTGACCTTTATTTAAAACTGTGTCACATATGTCGAGTCTTAAGTGTGCCGAGGTGGTGGAATTGGTAGACGCGCTGGACTTAGAATCCAGTACCATCGGTGTGCGAGTTCGAGTCTCGCCCTCGGTACCATTATAAAAAAATATGCTCAAATCTGAAAAGGTTTGAGCTTTTTTTATGTGCATTCTCCAAAAGGAAGAACACAGTTGTTTGCAAAGTAAGTAGAAAACTAGAGAAGGGCAAACCTCACTTTCAAAATAAAATGAGATTTACCCCCTAAAAAATAAAACAAAGTTGTTACATATTATAGATATTCGCTTTATTTGCTCTTGGGCGACAAAAAGCTATAAGTGCAACGCCTTCTTCTTTTGCTCGAAGATAGGAATTACTTGTTACAGCAGAATGACTGACTATTGTAGTAAATCCGGCTCTTCTTATTTTAGCGTAGAGTGAAGCTGTTATTCTTGCAGTTATGAAAAGAAAGTAATAGCTGAGATTTATATTGTTTATAACAGCATAGCCCTTAAGTCTATCAACACAATTATGACGACCGATATCTTCTACAAAATGCATTTCTTTAGTTTGTGGATTAAATAAAGCTGCTTTGTGGAAACAGCCTGTCCCTTCCCATAAACCACTATGATCTAAAAATTTACCCATTGTAGATAAACATTCGGAAGGTGATACTTTAGCTTTTTCTTTATTTTCTTTTGCTTCAGAGTCTTTTGCAATTAAGTTAAGAGTGTAATGCTTATCATTCGATGAAATTTCATATGTGAAATCAGCACCATAACAAGGTAAGCAGTCAAGAATTG
>CAYJEN010000031.1:8951-20681 GCA_964369185.1 uncultured Desulfovibrionaceae bacterium | reverse complement strand
TATTTTGGAGCATATTTTGATACTGCTGAATATTGTTCTTCACAAGCTCAATCTGATGAATTGTCTGCTTTACTGACTCAGAATATTCCATCGTCATATAGCGTAAGTCTTCGATATTCGTGACTCTATCCATAAGTTGAGTCCATTCAGTTGAGCAATTGGCGCACCAAATAGTCCATGCATGAGCATTTAGGCAAAAACTAAAAAGGAAAGCTATTGAAATAATAATCTTTTTCATTATGCAGCCCTCTTATATTCAAGCCATCTTGAAGTCCAGCTATCCATATTTTCATCAATCAACTCTTTGATATGTTTGATACTGTCTTTATCTGACGAACCAACAAAAGAAAGAGTTTTCTTGCCAAGAGCAAGCTGGATAAGTCTTTTACCCATCGGGCTTGTGATATAGTAGTCACGTTTAGGACTTGCTTCACGAGCTAATATATTGATTTCTCTATCGTTTAATCCTATTCCTTTATAAAGTTCACTTTGTTCTTCTTGATTTGCGTTTGGATTAGCAAGCAAGATTTTTGTAGGGCATGACTCTACAAGAACATCAATGATTCCGCTATTTTTAGCGTCTGATAAAGATTGAGTTGCAAGCACAACAGCACAGTTTGCTTTTCTGAGTACCTTGAGCCATTCACGTATCTTTGCTCTAAAAACAGGATGAGAAAGCATAATCCATGCCTCATCAAGTATAAGAAGAGTCGGTTGACCTTTTAGAGATTTCTCTATCCTATGGAATAAATACAACAATACAGGAATAAGATTTTTATCGCCCATATTCATAAGCTCTTCCATTTCAAAGACAACAAAATCTGAAATTCCAAGAGTATCAGTTTCCGCATCAAGCAAGTTTCCAAGAACTCCCGAAGAAGTATAATGCAAAAGAGCTTCCTTGACTTCTCTACTTTGAACCACATGAGTAAAATCAGTTAAAGTTCTTATATTAGGAGGGTTTGTTGAAAGTTTCAGCATTGCATCATGGATTTCTGCTCGATGAGAGGGCAATACTGTAAGGCATTGTAATTCCAAGAGAGAACATATCCACTCTTCAGCAAAAGCAAGCTCGCTCTGACTTTCGTCAATGTGTTGAAGAGGAGTAAAAGTAAGTTTATCACTTCCGATTTCAAAATGAGAACCGCCCACTCCTTTACAAAGTGGAAAAAGACTCATTCCTTTATCAAAAGCAAATATATTCGCATTCTTATATGCTCTGAACTGAGCAACCAAAAGACCAAGCAAAGTCGATTTTCCCGAGCCTGTAGGACCGAAAATCAATGTATGACCTAAATCTCCAACATGAAGATTTAGCCAAAATGGCGAAGTACCGTTTTCTGTGGTGACAACTGCAAGCGGACGTGAACTTGTAGGAAAGAAGGGAGAGGGGCAAAAAGAAGAGCCCGTGTAGATTGTAGAAAGTGGTAGAAAATCCGCTAAGTTAAGAGTTGTTACAAGTGGTCGCCTTACATTGGCAAAACTGTTCCCTGGCAGAGAACCGAGATAAGCTTCAAGAGCATTGATACTTTCAACACGACACGCAAAACCTAAAGTTTGTAGTATTCGTCTGATTTCTCTTGTATTTTCTTGAAGTTTCTCCTCATCTTCATTCATCATTATAATCGTTGTCGACATATAGCCTGCGCCGACTGTTCCGCTTTGAATTTCAGCTTTTGCCTCTTCTGCGTCTTCACGCATATTCCAAGCATCACGATTCACTTTTGCATTGGGATTATTGAAGAATTGGTCTAAAAATTTGTAGACTTTTTGATTCCAACCTTTCACAAATCCATCAATTTCCTCTTCTGCTTTGTATTGATCCAAACAGATAAATCTTGTAGAAAATCTATACTCACAAGATACTGAATTCAAATACGAAAGCATTGCGGGATAGGACTCTTGAGGGAGTCCGTCAACAGAAATCGCCGTGATATGTTTTTTCCCATATTTTGGGCTTATTCCGCCAAGTAAATCTTCCGAACCCAAAAGTGAGTCCAAGAACATAGGTGTATGGGGAACGGCAAAAGTATTTAACTCATTACTGATACAATTTTGAAGATGAGCAAGCAAATCACTATGAAGAAATTCTTCATTATCTTTGGTAGTTAGCTTATACTCTTTCAATCGACTGAAAAACAAAACAGAACCGAGAGCATCTTCAAATTCAAGAAGAATATTTTTGAAGTACTCCAAACTTTTCAGAAGAATTGTTTCATCATTCTTATTGGTTAGATTATAATCGGGTTTGTAAGTCACAACAATATATGTTGAAGTGCTAAAACAAACGTCTGTACCGAAAAAGTCACGTCTTTCATCGTCGATGAGTTGCGAAACTTTATCGGGAAAAAATCCTTTATCTTTGTGTGGATACGCTCTTTTTGTTGAACGTATTGCGTCCACGTGAATCATAAATCCTGTTCCAAGCAATTTCAGCGCATTGGAAACTTGTTGACTGACAAATGCAAGCTCATCGAATGTTGCGCTTGCGGTGTCTAATCCTGTGAACTCAAAACCTGCGAGGAATGAGCCGTCTTTTTGTAAGACTATGCCCTCATCAATGAGAGCTGCATAGCCGAGTAAATCGGGTAATCCTTTGGCTTTTGAGCGATATTCTTGTAATTGAAGCACTATTTTACCTTATATCCCCCTACCTTACGCCAAGAGGAAGACTTAGCGCTATAGTAGTTTTGCAATTTGATATGTCGAAGAAACACTTGCGACATGATTGGGTCTGCCTTCGCCATTTTGCGGAGCACAAAAAGCGCAAGCACCCAGAACACAAATGCTGTGATTCCACTGATTAAGGTTGAACCGCCTATTCCTAAAATGAAGGCTATAAGAGCCGATATCATCACCAGTTCTCTCTCCACTCCAAGCAGGTGTGAATACCTGTGCAGAGATTGGTGAACTTGAATTATTCTGTGTGTTTGCACTTTTTTGCGAACTCCATAATCTGATTTTTCTTCTATTCGTATCTTTCATTTTTACCTTTTATATTCGTATGTTATATATTTGTATGTTGTATATTCGTACTACAATATTTGTATGTATCTGTTTCGTATCTTGTATATTCGTATGTTTGGTTTTGATTGTTTGTAAATTCTATGACTTCAATAAATTGCAGTTATTTTGTTCTGATTACTCAAAACTAAATAATAGCGCCTGTAAACGAGAACACCGCATTGACAATCCCAGATGCAAAAGCAATAAAGGAAATACCGAAGACAACACCAAGAAGTAATTTAAAACCACCTGAAAGGTCTTCTTTATTGACGATATACGTTATACCCGTGATAGCCATTGCAACAATAGAAATCCATTTACCCGCAGTTCCTGTGATTGTTCCTGCCACTTTTTCTAAAGGTCCTGAAAACTCTGAAATACCTTCGCTGGCAAACGATAATTCGGGAAAAGCTCCCATCATCACTAACAATCCTGCTAAAACCTTAACCATAATTCCCTCCTAGGAAGAGGAAATACCGATTATAAGGAAACAGAATTCTTTTTTATCAGTATTTCCTCATACTTGCACCTCCGTACTTTGAATGCACGCTCCAATGTAGTTTTGGTGCGCATGGCTTGCCTTGAAAGATTTGACAAGTCATAAATTTATTATTTAAAATGCTGTGTTGCATCTAAATATATCCTTTTGAATAGAGTTCATTCGTTATATATCCGAGCCTTTGAGGGTCGAAATTATGAACCTCAACTATCTTTGATAATTGACGTTTATTTTCTTTATTCTTTTCCATAAACACAATCAAATCCACAGCACGACCGATAAGTCTTCGTTTTTCGCCATTTCCTGCTTCTTCAACAAGCTCTTCAAGTCTTTCAAGAGCTTCTTCTGCGCCGTCGGCATGAAAAGTTCCTATACCACCCGGGTGTCCTGTATTCCAAAGCTTCAACAATTCTAAAGCTGAACCGTCACGAACTTCGCCAACAAGAATACGTTTAGGCGCATATCTCATACAAATTTTCGTAAGATTTCTCATACCTATATTTGCAAGTTCAGAAGTCAAAAAGAAAACAGAATTAGGGCTTTTTGACTGTAGCTCTGCCGTGTCTTCTAATATAAGAAGTCTGTCATCGGGGCAAAGTGAATAAAGTTCATTGATTACAGCATTTACAAACGTAGTCTTGCCCGATGAAGTACCACCGACTACCATTATATTTTTGCGTTTGACTATTGCCTCTTGAATAATAGGAATTACGTCCTGCGTGATCGTTCCCGACTCCACATACTCTTGCAGACTTATAATTTTATTTGCTTTTTTTCTAAGAGCAAATGAAGGCGCAAAAACGATAGGAGGATACGTTCCCTCGAAACGTGAGCCGTCAAGAGGGAACGAACCTTCGACAACAGGATTGTGTGCGTTTACAGTCACATCAAGCGAAGAAGCTACAAGAGAAAGGATTATCTTAGCTTGAGATAACGGAATTTCTCCTATACACTCTTGCTCTTGCCCGTATTTTTCAATCCATAACTTACCGTCAGGATTGAGCATAATCTCAATGACTTGCTTATCATAAAGAGCATTCATAATAAGTTCACCGCAATTATGCTCAAGGTTTCTGAATAGTCGTTCATCGGCTGAGGTTTTCAAGTCTAACCCCAAACCATCACGCCAATATTGAGAAGCACAAGCATACCGATGATTATGCAAGTATTTCTAAGCTGAACTTGAAGCTCTGTAATCTTAGCTGTTTGTCTTTCATTGATTTTGACGAGTCCTTCTGTAGATACGCTTTTTAGCGTTTCACGGACTTCCTCTGTGCTTTTTGTGACTTCACCGAGGAAATCGTTTACTTGGTCGGCATAAAGCGTTTTTAGGGCAAGCATATACTTATCTTGCTGCTTCTTACCTTCTTCAAGAAAAGCATTGAGAATTGTAACTGTTATAAGAATGGGGTCGTCCTTATCGACAATAACCTCATTCTTTTTTGCAAGAAGTGCTTGAACCTCATCAAGGTTCATGCCTATACCGTTTTCTGTTTGTGAATTCTGCTCTTCTGTACTGATTGAGTTAAGTGTAATTTCTTGATCTAAGCTCATAATTATTATCCTTTGCTAATTTAGGTTTGCACTCTCTACGAGTAAGTAAATTTGTTTCCAGTATTTTTTTAGTCGGGAACGCACCGCAATATGTTTTGCGCTCTCAATACCAACTTTGAAAGATTGCCTTTTTGCAAAAAGTTCTTCTAAATCCTTACCAATCAAATCTTTATTTCCGTTTGGAAGTCTAAGAACTGCATGAATATTAGATTCATATTCTTTAAAACACTTGAACTGTGTGAAGTCCTTACCGTCGACTTCTACCGCTCCAAAGTACGGATTAAGCCAAACAACGATTTTCGCATAAGGAAAGCAGCGTGCAAGTTCCACAAAGCCATCGACAGTATCAAGAATCGCCTGTCCGCCTGTAATCACAGTATGTAAGAAAACTTTATGCCCAAGGTCTTCAAGAGTTCCAAGCACATCAACTTCTTGCATATAAGCCCCAAGCGCAATAAACGAGCTTGCCCCATTATCAACAATAACGTGAGAACCCTCTTCCGCTTGAGCTATATTTTCAAGGAGTTCATCAAACATTCTAGGGTCTATATTACCGTCTTCTTTGAGTAAGTTTATTCTTTTTACAGAAAATTCTTTGTATCCTGAGAGCGTATGATTTACAGGGTCGGTATCGTAAGCATAAACCTTACTTCCTTCCTCTTGAAACACTTGACACCCTATCGAGCCAATCATTGATTTTCCTACTCCGCCTTTGCCTTGTAAAATAAAATGTGTTGTAATCATTATTTCTCCTAAATATTTTCATCTGAGTCATAGTCCTTCTTCCCAAAAGAAGGAATTTCTTGCGTATCGCTCTTTCTTTTAGGGTTTGAATCTGTATCTGTTCTTCGCAGTCTTCTTACCCTAGTTCGCCCCTCTCCCCTAAACTCACGAATTAACTCTGTAAGTCGTGCATAAGAGAAGTTTATTACACCCTCGTTTGACAATATTTCGTAAATATTACTCACGAGGTAGCCTTCTTCCAGAAGTTCATCAATTCGATTTTTCAGTGACAAAAATTCAACTCTTGCAAATCCCTTTTTTATTCGTACTTTTCCCATCTGCAATTCCTCCAAGTTTTGAATCTTTAAAATTAACCAAGTAATCAACAATATTCATAGACTGTGGCACTGTAACCTTCGGAATCATACCTTTGCGGAATAAACTCATGAAAAGCCCATACGCAAGCGGTTTTTCAATTGGTTTGGGGGTTGAGAAATAACTTGAAAAATTATCAAAATTTTCTTGTATAACTTTTACCTCAGCTTCAATTTTAGCTTCTTCCTCCTTTCTTTTTTGCTGTCTTTCTTCTAAATTTTCAAAAGCAAAGTTTGTTTCTTCTACAACAAGCTTTACTTTTTTCTTTTCAATGATTTCTTTAGGGATTTCTTCCCAGCGTAAGTCATTGAGAAAATTGTGTAGTTGCGGAATAAATCGACCGCTTTCTTTCTGCCATTGAGAAGTATTCAAAAAGAATTCAACAGCTTTTTGAAATATTGAAATATTCGGTATTTTCTTTCGAGAAAATATCTTCCAATATGCTTTACGTGCTTTTTCTTTATTTTCTTTTTTTGGATAAATTCCCCAAAAGTCCTCGAATGAAAAATTCACACTCTTTCCGCAATCAATTGACGGAACAGCATCACTCTTCGGACTTGTGGGGGATATAGGGGGTGTTAATGTTTTTAAATTATTAACTTTAACTTCTGTATCAATTTTTGATACCCTACTGTCAAAATTTGACACCCCTGTTTGTGGTAAATCCAGACACTCTCTTCTATGTTCTTTAGGGCTACTCTCTGCAGTGTCATTTTTTGACACCCCTGCATTATTATTTGGATAAAACAAATAAAATGTTTCTCGACCTGACATAAGTTGAATTTTGACAAATCCTAGAGATATTAATTGTCTGAGTCGTGCTTTTAATGTATTTAATGAAATATTTAATTGTCTTGCCAGTCTCTTTTTTGAGGGAAAGCAAAATGCTTTATCACGAGCATAATCGCAAAGAGCACTAAACAAAAGTTTAGCTCCGCAATTCAATTCTCTGTTCTCAAAAATAAAGTTGGGCATTATAAATCCTCTGGCATTTTCTCTTGGAATAAACGCTTGCATTTCTTGTCCTTTTCAGCAAAAAAAGCGTAAAACATAGCCCCCCAAGACTTGACATTTAAGCGCAGTTTGGGTATCGTAAATATGCATTTGTTGTCCTAACAATGTAGGAGTAGAAATGATTTACTCTATGATAAGCTCGTAAGTACCAATTACGGGCTTTTTGCTTTTAAAGCTCTTGAGTTTTCCTATAAACTAACCTAGTATATAAGTTATAACTATATTGAGTGGCTGACTCATCAGTGCGCACCCACCACGGAACGCAGACAGTAAAGAAACTGTTTCACCTTCAAAATAGTCTCGGCTATTTCTCAGGATTTTTTGGGACGCGTTTAAACGCAAAAAAACCCTTAATCGGCAGAACCAATTAAGGGTTACTCTTAGTAAAATAATATTTAGTGGCGGAGAGAGAGAGATTCGAACTCCCGGTGGGCTTCCACCCACGGCGGTTTTCAAGACCGCTGTAATCAACCGCTCTACCATCTCTCCGCGTGAAGAAATATTTGCCACACTTTCACTCTGACGTCAAGCTTTTTTTTGCTCTTTTTTTAATTTTTTTTACTATTTTCTGCAAGCCATTGAAATAACAATTTAAAATTTATTTCAAAATAAAGCTATACACCCTGTTGTAAGTTCTCAAAAGCTGTATATTGTGATAAAAAGGCAAGCTTAACTACACCTGTAGGTCCGTTTCTGTGCTTTCCTATAATAATCTCTGCTTCGTTTGTCATAGGGCGTGAACCATCTTTATTATATGCGTCATCTCTGTGGATAAACATAATGATATCCGCATCTTGCTCAATAGCTCCTGATTCACGTAAATCTGAAAGCATAGGACGTTTATCTGCACGCTCTTCTACTTTACGGTTCAACTGTGACAAAGCAAGCACAGGTATGTCTAATTCCTTAGCTAAGGCCTTTAAGTTACGTGATATATCTGAAATCTCAAGTTCACGAGATTCATTACGAGATGAACGCATCAATTGAAGATAATCTACTATAACAAATTTCAAGCCGTGCTCTGCTTTTAGGCGTCGACATTTTGCACGCAATGTCAAAGTATTAAGCTCACCTGTATCATCAATGAAAATAGGAGCTTTTTCTAGTTGAGATGCCGCCATATGCAGCTTTTGCCAATCATCATCGTCAAGGAAGCCACGCTTAAGCTTAGTAAGCTCTACTTTTGCCCACAATGATATCATACGTTCTGCTAAAGATACCGCACTCATTTCAAGTGAAAAAATTGCAACCGGTGTTTTATAGTGTACCGATGTTCGCATAGCTAAGTTCAAAGCAAATGCTGTTTTACCCATTGCTGGACGTGCTGCTAGAATAATCAAATCAGATGGTTGAAGACCTGCTGTCATTCTATCAAGGTCAGTATAATCTGTCGGAATTCCTGTAACTGATGATTTTTGATCTGCTCGCATTGTAGCAATTTCAAAAATTTTATCTGTCAGATTTCCGATTGTTTCAAAACTCTTTGATGATTTTCTTTCTGAAATTGCGAAAATTGACTTCTCTGAATCTCCAAGCAATTCATCTACCGCAACAGCAGGATTATAACTATTACCGATGATATCAGCACATGCCGCAATCAAATCCCTTTGCATGGATCTATCACGAACTATTTCTGCATAGTGTTTTGCGCTTTCTTCACTTGTGTAAAGTTCAGCAATTTCAGCTAAATATGCACCACCACCAACTTGTTCAAGTTGTTGATTGTCACCTAAGTGAATCAGCAAGGATTTTACGTCTATAGGTTTTGAAAGCCTATATAAATCAATAAAGGCTTGGAAAAGTATTTTGTGTGCCGGCACATAAAAATCTTCTGGTTTAATCAAATCTACAAGATTATGCATCAAAGAGTAGTTGAGGAAAACACCACCAATTATTGCCTTTTCTGCAATTAAGTTATGAGGTGGAACTCTTTCGAGTAAATCTCTCTGTGCTCTTTGTTCTTTTGTAGAGTGAGGAGTAGCTTGATTTTTCTTGCTACCCTTTTTAAACTTAGAATTGCCGACAGGCAAACCATCATAAGATGATTCGCCCTCGGCATTTTGTGCAAATAAAGGTGTGAAGTCAGAATCAGACATTATTCTGCTTCAACAGCTTCTACTTCTGCTGGAGCTTCTGCAACAGGTGTTACTGCTTCGATATTTCTTTCTTCAGCAACAACTTTAACTGTTATTGTAGGAACAACATCAGCATGTAAGCGTATACGAACTGGGTGTTCGCCAAGTACGCGGATAGGAGCGTCAAGTAAAACACGACGACGATCAATTTCATAACCTTCAGCAATAAGAAGATCTGCAATTGTGTGTGTAGTTACTGAACCATATAATTTTTCGTTATCACCAACACGCATTGTGATGGTAAGTACGTAAGCTTCTAATTTTTCAGCAAGAGTTGCTGCTGTAGCGCGGATTTCATCCATTTGCGCTTGTAACTTTCTACGTTCGAGTTCAAAATTCTTAACGTTAGCCGCTGATGCAAGCATAGCAAAGCCTTGTGGAATCAAGAAGTTACGACCATAACCAGGGCGTACTTCTACAACATCACCAAGACGGCCTAAATTTTCAACGTCAGCACGGAGTATAACTTTCATAAAAACTACCGTCCCTTATATGTTTGTCTTTTTAATGATTTCGCTTGAGTGCGCAGATGTATAGAATAACAACGCCATTTGACGTGCACGTTTGATTTCAGTTGTGAGAGCACGTTGGTGCTTTGCACATGTTCCTGTAATACGACGAGCAACGATTTTACCGCGTTCTGTTAAGAAATCTTTTAAGATTTCAGGACGTTTGTATGATAATGGCAATTCCTTGTCTGCACAAAAACGGCAGAATTTACGACGCGGGGTGAATTTTTTACGGAAAGACATTGTTATTCTCCTGCTGCTTCTGAAACTACTTTAGCTTCATCTAATTTAACGGTCATGAATTTAAAGATACCGTCAGTGATACGAATAATACGTTCAAGTTCAGCAATTAAGGTTGCAGGTGCTTGATATACCAAGCGAACATAATATCCACGTAATTGCTTTTGTACTGGATATGCAAGTTCTTTCATACCCCAGTGGTCAGCATTTTCAAGGTTTCCGCCTTCACGTTCAATAACGCCATTCAAGGTAGAAAGAATGTTTTCGCGTTCTTCTACTGATAATTCAGGAGAAAGAAGCAACAATGTTTCAAATTTACGCATGTTTTATCCTTTTTATATTCCAACTTGTGGTCTGTGGCTACATGGAAACACTCCACATAGCAAGATAGAAACAAAATTTTTATACCCACACTCCACAAAAGTCAAGCATTTTTTTTAAGATTTTAACCTTTCCATCATTATATAGTATACTTTAATTAAATATGAATTTTGTTAACTTTTTTAAATATATATTTTTTAGAATGTTAGGAATAGATGCAATTTAAATACTGCTTAATTTCTTTAAAATCACTTTAAGATGGAATAATTCTTGCATATTTTTTCATACTGTGTCAAAAAAATCATAGATAAAGCAATATTTTCCCAGAGAGATTAATTATGAAAAACACAAATTATATCACAACCATCCTAAATAAAAGTATTTTAATACTTTTTGTGTTTGTGTCTGCACTTATTATTGCTTCACCGGTTTTAGCGTCACCTCAAAGCGATTATGATAAATATAAAGTTGAACTAGAGCGCCTTCAAGAAAATGCCAAAAAGTCTAAATACAGACACTACTGGCTTGATTTAGCTGAAGAATTTTATGACTTATATAAAAATAATCCTAGATGGGCGAATCGAACCGCTGCCCTCTATCGTGCTGCGGTTGCCTATGATGAACTTTCAAGACGTTCATATTCTTCTAAAGATAGAAAAGAAGCTGTTAGGCTTTATGACAAAGTAATTAAAGAATTTCCTACTTCTGTTCTTGCTGATGATGCCCTCTATCAAAGCGCAGTATTTCATCATGAAGAACTTAAAAACTCAAACGAAGCAATTTCACGACTTGAAAAAATTACAAAAAAATACAAAGATGCTGATCATTACGATGACGCAAAAAAGTATATCGCTCAGCTAGACGGAACCTTGACCGCCTCTCTAGGACTTGATTTAGATACTTTATCCCCAGCTTTAAATGATGCAAGCAATGCGGTAATCTATAAAGGATTAAAAGCGCATGCAAAAAAGGATATTATTCAGATAAAAGTTGAAGTTGATGCTTCAAAAAGAAAAAATAATATTGTAACTTGGTCGGTAGATTATCTGCCTCCTCAAGAGAAAACACACTCCCCTGCTCGTTTAATTCTCACTCTGAATCACACACGTACAGAAGCAGATGTAAAACCGGGATATAAATTTAAATCTATGGGTATTCTTTCAAGATTTGTTATAGACTACTCAAAAAGAAATGCTACTGTTATAATGTTAGATTTCAAAGATTTATCCGCTTATTATGCCTATTATGATAAAGCTAGTTCTACCATAGTTATAGAAACAACAAACAAGAAAAATGCCCTTGCAAAAGGTATTACCACAAAAGAAGCAGTTGTTGCGACAAAAATTCCTTCCGA
>CAYJEN010000031.1:0-8851 GCA_964369185.1 uncultured Desulfovibrionaceae bacterium | reverse complement strand
GCAAACGCCGCAGATAATTCACGTTTAGCCGGTCTTGAAACTTATTATCTTGACTATAGCCGCTCCCCTGAAACTCAGCATATCGCAGATAGAGAAAATGGTGGTTCAGAGCATAGAATGGGAAGTATGGAAAATATAGTTGATGACCTTGTTCATAGCGCATTAATGTTTGAATCTCAAAGACTTGCAGCAATAGTTCACACTCAGATGTATGGTCTTGTAAGTAAAAAGGGATACAATTCTCAAAATGGTGGAACAAAAGGTTCACTATTCAAAGTACTTGAAGAATCAAAAATGCCAGGAATTATGCTAGAAGTTGGCTATGTAAGTAATGGCCTTGATGCTAAAAATCTAAAAAATAAGAACTTCGTCCAAACACTTGCTGAAGGTGTTGCCGATGGAATTCATTATTACGCAAAGGACTTAAATCTTGCAAGTAAGTGATTTTAAAACACTCATAGCTATAGACTTTGAAACCGCCGATTATAAGCCGGATTCAGCTTGTGCTATTGGTATGGTACGTATTGAAGATATGAAAATTGTTGATACTTTTTCCTCTCTCATTCGTCCCCCACGTTCAAAGGTTCATTTTACAGAAATTCATGGTCTAACTTGGAATGATGTAAAAGATGCTCCAACATTCCCAGAAGTATGGCAACAAGCGCAAAATTTTCTACAAAATGCTGATGCCTATATAGCTCATAATGCGCCTTTTGATAGAAAAGTTCTACAGGCATGTTGCATTCAAGGCAGACATTCAATCCCTACTCAGCCTTTTTTCTGCACGCTAAAAGCAAGTAGAAAGTTTCTTAAACTTCCGTCACATAAGCTTAATGTTATTGCTGAGCACTTTAATATTGCTCTCACTCATCACGAAGCTTTTTCAGATGCACGAGCTGCCGGATTAATCTTTATAAATCTGCATAATCTTGGACATAATTTATTAGAATCTAAATGCAAGTAATTGATATGTAGTTACTTTATAAAAACCTATAGTAGCAAATACTTTTAAATTATATAGAATTATTAAGAAGTTAACGAAAAAAGGGGAAAATCACATCTTTATAAATGTGATTTTCCCCTTTAGTATTTAATAAACTAATTATGCTCTGTCAGCAAGTGCCGCAATAGCAGGAAGAGTTTTCCCTTCTAAAACTTCAAGGAATGCTCCGCCACCTGTTGAGATATAACCCATTTTGTCAGCTACGTTGAAAGTTTCAACTGCTGCAATTGAGTCACCACCGCAAACAAGTGTATAAGCTTCACAATCAGCTAAGAAAAGAGCGATTGCTTTTGAACCTTCATCAAAAGGTTTAATTTCAAATGCGCCAACAGGTCCGTTCCATACAATTGTATTTGCTTTGGAAAGAACATCTTTATAAAGCTCCGCTGTTTTAGGACCAACATCAAGAATCATTTCATCTTCTTGAACTTCGGTAATCAAGCATGTGCGAGTAGGAACATTTTCAGCTAGTGATTTTGCTACTGTAACATCTACAGGTAAAGGCATATCTTTTGCTGTTGCAAGAATTGTTTTAGCATTTTCAATAAGTTCAGGTTCAACAAGTGATTTACCAATGCTGTAGCCTTTTGCAAGTAAGAAAGTATTTGCAATACCACCACCAACAATAAGACCATCAACTTTCTTTGCAAGATTTTCAAGAACTGAAAGTTTTGTTGATACTTTTGAACCACCTACGATAGCGTAGAATGGCGCTTTAGGATTTTCCATAAGTGCATCAACAGCATCCATTTCAGCTGCCATAAGGAAGCCGGCACACGCTACTTTAGCAACACGAAGTGCACCTTCTGTACTTGCGTGAGCTCTATGAGCTGCACCAAATGCATCCATGCAATAGATATCAGCTAAATCAGCTAGTTTTTGAGCAAGTTCAGGATTATTTTTCTTTTCGCCAACCATGAAACGGATATTGTCGAGAAGAGTTACTTCACCTTGAACCATTTTTACATCTTCAATTTTTTCAGCGAAGTTTACTTTTTTACCAAGAAGTTCTGAAAGTCTTTCCGCTACAGGAAGAAGTGAGAATTCAGCATTGTATTCACCTTCAGTTGGACGACCTAAGTGAGAAAGAACTAATACTGCTGCATTATTTTCAAGAGCAAAATTAATTGTTTTCAAAGCTCTTTTAATACGAGTATCAGATCCAACTTTACCATTTTTAACAGGTACGTTCATATCTACGCGAATAACAACATTTTTACCGTTCAAATCCAAATCTTGAATATGTTTTGCTTTCATGATTTCCTCTTTGAAAAAATCTTTTAGAAATTTTTTACTTTATTGTAGATTGCGTCCACAGTAAAGCCAAAGTGTTCAAACACTTTTGATGCCGGTGCTGACTCACCAAATGAAGTCATACCGATTACCATACCCTCTAAGCCAACATATTTATACCATGCATCCGGAGTGGTTGTTTCAATTGCAACTCTCCTTTTGCAAGTCTTCGGAAGAATTGATTCTTTATATTCTTCACTCTGAGATTCAAACACTTCTACACATGGCATAGATACTAAACGCACATTCTTACCATCTTGAACAAGTTTATCATAAACATTCTTTGCAAGTTCAAGTTCTGAACCTGTTGCAAGAAGAATAAGGTCAGTTTGTGCACTATTTTCACAAAGAGTATAGCCACCTTTTTTGATATTTGCAAGTTCAATATTTAATGAAAGTTGTGCTAGGTTTTGACGACTCAAAACTAAAGCTGTAGGCGCTTGATTTGTAATAGCATCAAGCCATGCAACTGCAGTTTCTTTTGTATCAGCCGGTCTCCATACATTCAAGCCCGGAATAAGTCTGAGTGACGGTGTGTGTTCAACAGGTTGGTGAGTTGGGCCATCTTCCCCTACTCCGATAGAATCGTGAGTAAGTACGTAAACAACTTTTTGCTTCATAAGTGCAGACATACGAATTGCTGAACGCATATAATCAGAAAATACAAGGAATGTTCCTGAATAAGGAATAAATCCGCCATAAAGTGCAAGACCATTCATCAAACAAGCCATACCAAATTCACGAACACCATAATGGATATAATTTCCATTAAAATCTAATTCAGCATTAGAAGCATTTATTGATTTTGTTAAAGAATGCACAGTACCAACTGAACCTGAAAGATCAGCAGAACCACCAAGTAACTCGGGAAGTGATTCAGCTAGTGCGTTCAATACTTTTTGTGATGAAACACGTGTAGCAAGTGCTTTTTCATCAAGTGGAAGCTTATCAAAAAGATTTTTTTCAATTTCTTCAGCTGTAGCGGAAAGCTCTCTGTTCATTACACGTTTTGTAAATTCAGCAGAAAGTTCAGGATATGCTTTTGTATATTCAGCAAAAAGAGCATTCCATTTTTCTTCTGATTTTATACCTTTTTCTTTTCTATCAGCTATATCATAAACCGATTGCGGAATTTCAAAAGGAGCATAATCAGCGCCTAAAGCTTGTTTTGTTGCTTTTGCTTCTTCTTCGCCAAGTGGTGAACCGTGAGTTGAAGCTGTGCCTGCCTTTTTAGGTGAACCGTATCCTATTGTTGTTTTGAAGCAAACTAGGATAGGTTTTTCATTATTGCTATTTGCAAGCGCAATTGCTGAATCTAATGCTTTTTTGATTGAATCAGCATCGTGTCCGTCAACATTTGGAATAACATGCCAACCGCAAGCTTCAAAGCGAGCCGGAGTATTATCAACAAACCAAGCGCTTACGTTGCCATCAATAGAAATTGAGTTATCATCATAAAGAGCAATCAATCTGCCAAGTCCAAATGTACCGGCTAGAGAAATAGCTTCTTGACTTACACCTTCCATAAGGCAACCATCACCTAAGAAAACAAAGGTATTATGATCAACAATTGGAAAGTTTTCTTTGTTATATTTTGTTTCGTAAATTTTTTCTGCAAGAGCAAGACCAACTGCAGCTGTTATACCTTGACCAAGTGGGCCGGAGGTGCTTTCAATCCCAGGAGTATACCCATATTCAGGGTGACCCGGAGTTTTTGAATGCAATTGTCTAAATTGTTTTAAATCATCAACAGATATATCATAACCCACTAAATGCATTACAGAATACAAAAGCGCTGAAGCATGCCCGTTTGATAGAAGAAGTCTATCACGGTTTTGCCAGTTTGGATTTTGTGGATTATAGTTCATACCTTCAAGCCACAATTCAGCGGCTATATCAGCCATCCCCATTGGTGCACCCGGATGACCCGATTTTGCTTTTTCTACACAGTCAATAGCTAAAGCTCTAATTGCATTGGCGACAGTTGTTGATTTTTGAGACATTGTTTATTCCTTTTTAAGAAATTATTGCGTTGTTAAAGGTTTTAAGCCTTTCATCATAAGGCTTAAAGTTGAAAAATGCAGAACCGGAAACAAGAACATCCGCCCCACATTCACAAAGTTGTTTTGCATTATCAGGTGTGACTCCGCCATCTATTTGGATAAGAATGTCACGTCCTGCAATTTTTTCTTTTAATTTTTTTGTCTTTTCAAAGGTTGAAGGTATAAAACTTTGACCACCAAAACCTGGGTTTACACTCATAAGCAATACCATATCAAGGTCGTCAAGAACATAGTCAATAACTTCAAGAGGTGTTGCAGGATTTAAGGAAATTCCTGCTTTCATACCATTTTGACGAATAGCAGAAAGTGTTCTTTGGATATGTTTTGTTGCTTCAGCATGAATAACAAGCATATCTGCGCCTGCTTTTGCAAAATCTTCAATATACTTTTCAGGTTGTTCTATCATTAGATGAACATCAAAATAGAGTGAAGTTTTCTTGCGGCACTGAGCAATAACATGCTGACCAAATGTAATATTAGGAACAAAATTACCGTCCATCACATCTAAATGAATCCATTTAAGACCGGCATTTTCAAGGTCTTTAAATTCTTTTTCTAGGTTTGTGAAGTCGGCTGAAAGTAAGGATGGTGAAAGTATCATATATATTTTATGGGTTACAGGTTACTTACGCTATGTAAGGTATTTTGAAGTTTTAGAAGTTCATCTTCAATTTCTTTAAGTTTTTTAGGAGTTATTGCTCTTACTACTTTTACTTCTGCTAGTTTATGTGCTGACTTATCAAGATTAAGCACCTGAACTTTTTCTCTTATCGGTCTTTTTACAGATCCTTTTGGAAGCGGAGTTCGTAATAAAGCTTTTTTTGCTCCGTCAATTGTTAGTCCATCTGAGTGAAGAAGTTTTTTGAGCTTTTTGATTATAGCTATATCTCGCTGAGAATAAAGTCTTTGTCCTGTTGCAGTACGATATGGGCATAATTCTAAAAATTCGCTTTCCCAAAACCTAAGTACTGAAGTGTTAAGTTTAAAGATTTTAGCAACCGCACCTATTTTCATTAGGTTTTCTGGCTGCTCAACTTGAGGAGTTTCTTTTTCTTCTTGCATAAATAAATCTTCTCGACATTATTGAGTTGAATTTCCAGTAAAATTTTAACCGGTAAATTTCTAGCGTATGTTCCCAAATTCAGAGATTTTAATGAATTTAGAAATATACCCTAAACTAAGTTTTTTAAAGCCTAATTTTCCTTCATCTAAAGCTAACTGTAAGCTGTTTTGAAAAACTATACTTGCTTTGTACAATAATTTTCCAAGCTTTTCAAGTCTTCTTTATGAAACATTTTTAGCACTTTATACTTATATTTCAAATAATTATACTTATAAATAGTTAATTTAAAATATTATTTTGTAACCCATAAAAGTCTTTTGCCTTTTTTAGTTAAATTACCTAAGTATAGGTCTTTCCAATAAAAAGGTACTATATTTGACTTTCCGTCATAATTGAGTGATTGACCACTCAAAAGTCCATAAATTTTTGAAATGTCATCTTTTGATTCAAAAATGATTTTATCTTCTGACGAATCAAATATTCTTAATTTAGCTGAAAGCTGAGAATGAAAGCCGGCACATTTTCCTATATTTATTCCTTGGAACTTGAAATATTCATTATTTTCCGCAAGCTTCAAAGCGCTATCAGGAACAAAATAGAGATTTTTTCCAAAGACATTTGCACTCCCTTCATAGTGTTCCAATTCTGGAACATGCAAAGATTCAAAGTTTTTAATATTTTCAGTTCTTTCTACAGTACGGGCTAAAGGCACATCTTCTTTCTTTCTAAATTTAGCAACAAAGAAGCCTTGAGTATCTTTATGTTTAGGTTCGAGTCTCCAAATTCCTTTTAGATTCATAAGTGGAGTATCCATTTCAAATTGTGGAAGTGTATCTAGTTCGATAAGCTCCAATCCCAGTTCATTAATTGCAAATAAAACCTGCTCTTCGTTTTCTTGAATATTTGTGGTGCAAGTTGAGTAAACAATTTCCCCGCCGACTTTTAATAGTCTTACAGATTCCTTAAGCAATTGCTTTTGTAACGATACAAGATTTTTTGCTTTTTCCTCTGTCCAGATTTCCTTAACATTTGGGTTTTTATCAATTGTTCCCCAACCGGAACAAGGAGGATCAAGAAGAATTGAATTGAAGCTTTTATCTGCAAGAGGAATATTCTCACCCGTGTAATTACAAGTAATTGCATTAAAGCACTGCATAAGTTCAAGATTTCTGCGAAGGTTTGCTAACCTTGTAGGATTTGGTTCATTTCCTATCACCATACCTTTTTCGGAAAGCATTGTAGAAAGCATACTTGTTTTACTGCCAGGACTAGCACAAACATCTAATATAATAGAATCTTCACTTGGACTTAGTGCAACCGGCGGCAACATTGAAGCTCTATCTTGAATATAGATAAGACCAAAGTAGTGTGCAAGTGAAGAACCTAATGCCTTAGGTTCTTTAGTACATCTTCTTGAAAGGGTAAAAAAATCATCATTTTCAAAGTGATAACCTTCCACAGAGAGAAGGTCTTCAATCAATCGAATTTGTTGACTATTTTTATTACTTACTATTCTAAAAGAGCGTTTAAAATTCATTTGTGTTTTCCTTGTTTTCCTGTTATGGTATGCACTTCTGTCAAAAGGCAGATTTCTAGACTTAATTTTACATTATTTGAAAGGAATAAAATAAGTATGAAAAAAGCTTTTGCATTGCTGTGCTTTTGTTTATGTAGCGCGTTTATCTTCACAACGCAAGCTTTAGCAGCTACCAAAGATTATGTAGTTGCACCATTTAAAATCAATGGTAGCAGTGAATACAACTACTTACAACAAGCAATTCCAAGTATGTTGGCATCAAGACTTTTTTGGAGTGGAAATTATGAAACTTCAACAAAACAAGATACCCTTACAAATTCAAAACCACCAACAAATCGTAACGACGCAGAAAAAATACTAAAAAGTGTTAAAGCTGACTATATCTTTACAGGTAATGTTACAATTCTTGGAACACAAGCAAGTATTGACGTAACTGCCCTTAGTGAATCAGGTCAACAATGGCAAAATTCAAAAACTGCAAATATCGATAACTTAATCAATGAACTTCAAGGTTTAGCAGACGAGTTTAGCGCTCAAGTTTTCAATCGCAAAGTATCAGTTTCATCAAACCAAGTAAGCGGCTCAGGCATTCCACTTTCCGGTGATTTTGTAGTAAATGAAACAGGCAACAATTCAATTTATCTAAACCCATCTTTCCGTTATCAAGGGCAAGAAGGTGAGAACAGACTAAGAAGTCAAACTCTTCCTTTTGCAGCTGTTAGTATGGATATGGGCGACATTACAGGTGATGGCGAAGTTGATGTAGTTTTTGCTGAAGATGGACGTATGGTTTATCTATACTCTTGGAATGGCGGAGCTATGAAAAAACTTGCTGAATATCAGCTACCATCAAGCACAAGAACACTGACAGTGCGCACATTCCAACAAGGCGGAAAAACACTTGTTGCTTTATCAACTTTCAGTGATGTTGAAAATAGACCACTTGGAACTATCTTAGAGTATACATCACAAGGTCTTGAAGCAGTTGCAACACGTATTCCTTACTATCTTAACACCACCGTAATTCCTGGCACAAGCAGATCTATGCTTATTGCTCAAAGCTATGATAGTAAAAAAATCTATCGTGGCCCGGTTTTTGAACTATATGTTAATGGTGAAGAATATACAAAAGGTCCTACACTTCCAAATCTTCCAAGTATTGCAAATGTATTTAACTTCGCATATCTCCCAGATTCAAACGAAAGTGCCGGCTATAAAGTTGTTATTCTCTCAAAAACTGAAAAGTTAGTAGTTTTTTCATCAACAGGTTCTCGTCTATACGAAACTGATGAAATTTACTCAGGCGGTAACGCATATATTTCAACTATCGATGGCGAACTCAAAACTGATAACGATAGCAACGTTCTTTTTCACTACATTCCAATGCGTATGTTGAGCATGGATTTAGATAGAGATGGAAAGTCAGAATTACTTGCTAACAAACCTATTTCAACAGCTGCATCAATTTTCAAAAACTTCCGTAACTATCCACAAGGTGAAATTAGTTCACTAATTTGGGATGGTGTAGGCCTTAGCTTACTATGGAAAACAAAACGTATTAAAGGAACAGTAGCTGACTTTAGTATTGCAGATCCTAATAGTGATGGCATTAAAGACCTTATTTCATGTGTTGTAACATATCCGGGAGCTTTAGGACTTGGAGAAAGAAAAACAATTCTTACACTCTACCCACTTGATACAACTCAAACAGATCCTAACACTCCTGCAAACTATTCTGAATAAAATCATACTTTAGTTATGTATAATGAAGGAAGTATCTATAATAAAGATGCTTCCTTTTTTCTTTAATAGAAAATTATCTTAAAGCATTATAAGTAAATAATATTTGACAAAGATACAAAAATACAATACATCTTTCTTAATGCGGAGGC
>CAYJEN010000030.1:0-21493 GCA_964369185.1 uncultured Desulfovibrionaceae bacterium | reverse complement strand
TTTTTCTGAAAAAAGAAGATTTTATCTACTTCTTTATTCAATTTTTTTCTTATATTTTCTCGTGTTTTTGGGGCAGGATAGGTAAAGTAGACCCACTTCTTTTTAAAGAGAATGTTCAACTTTACAGTGCTGATTTATTCGCCCTTTTTTAAAAAAGTGACTCAACAAAAATTATGCGAGAAAAGATAATAAGCGAAAATGCGAATTATGCAAAAAAAGATATTACAATACAGTTAGACTTTTTTCACTAAATTAGCTTTATTTATTTTTTGCTACATATAATATATTTTTCCAAGTACAAAAGAAAGAAATCAAAAGCACTTCAAATTTAGCAAGCCAGCCTACCCTATGTGGGTACATTTTTCAACAAGTTGAAATATTCTCCACGTGGGACTGGTGAGGGGCAAGCCCCTTCAAACCCCTAAAGGCAAAAAAGCAGAAAATACATTTAAAGCTCACCAAAGATAATTACCTCTGACCGCTTTAGTCTTTTTAGTGCAAGATTTTGTTTTAGTGTCAAGATACGTTCGCAAGCTCTCTTTACCTCTTGACATCACAAAATCTTCCCCTCTTCAAAGCTCAAGCGGCTCCAAGGATAATTATTCTTCGAAGGATAGCTCATTGAACTATCCTCTTTATAGGCTATGCTTTTCTTTTTAGGTCTTCCAAAAATTCAGCCCATTCTTCCATCATTTTTCTACGCTCTTGAAGATACTCAGCATGATTATATGTTCCACGCACTGTATTTCCTGTTGAATGAGCAAGCTGTTTTTCAATATGGTCACGGTTATAACCCAGTTCATTGAGCATCGTGCTTGCTGTGTGTCTAAAGCCATGAGGAGTTATTGTTTCAGCATCATACCCTAAACGCCTAAGCCCTTGTCTCAACCCATCAATTGTAATAGGTTTATTCTTATTGTTCCAATTTGCAAAAAGATACTCTGTTTCACCTGTTATTTCATAAAGTCCTTTCAAAAGCTTGGCTACACTAGCACAGAGAGGAACTAAATGCTTACGTCTTAGCTTCATACGTTCTTCGGGAATAACCCATAGATTTTCTTCAAAATCAAACTCACTCCATTTTGCATTGATAAGTTCACTTGGTCGAACAAAAACATAGGGAGCAATCTGTAGAGCTGTTTTCGTCAAAATATTATGCGGATAACCATCTATATCTTTCAAAAGCTTTCCAAGTAATTTTTTCTCGGTAATGAATGCAAAGTTTTTCCTTTTTACTGTCATCAACTGTTTTGTGAGTCCTGAACAGATATTAATCTCAACCTTCCCTTCTCCAATTGCAAAAGAAAAAATTTGATTACAAATGCCAAGCACTTTCTTTGTTGTTTCATAAAGCCCTTTAGCTTCAATCTTACGCAAAACATCAAGCAATTCTTTTGAACTTATCGAACTAACATTTCTATTCTTTAGATAAGGATAGATAAATCTCTCAAGCTTTGAAATAACGTCACGACGATGTTTATCAGTTTTATCATTTTGCTTTTTCTGTATCCAGTCGAGAGCAACATTTTCAAAACTATTTTCAATTTCTTCAATTACAGCTTGCTTTACAGCCATTTTTTCAGCTTGTGGATCAATACCAGCTTTAATTTTGATTTTTACCTCTGCCAACTCTCTTCTTGCTTGCATGAGAGTAACAGAAGGATAAAGCCCTAAAGTGAGTGTTTTTCTTACTCGTTCAAAAGCGTAATCAATTCTCCATGATTTACCACCACTTGGTAAAACATATAAATAGAGCCCTCCACCATCAGTGAGTTTTTTCGCTTGTGGAAGAGGTTTAAAGTTTTTAATTGTAGTATCGGTTAATTTTCCCATCTCTAATCCTATTTTACGGTACACGAAATACGGTACATTCAAAATAATTAACGGTACACAAGAATTCTCTATCTAAACTATAAAAGCCTAATCCCAATTAGTGAATAAAAATATTCTAAAAAGGATTCAAGCAAAAAGATAAACTTAGAAAGTATTCTATAGTACGCTATAGCATTTTGCGGTACATAAATTTATCAAAAAAGCATTGATACCAGCAACTTTGCGCATGTTTACGGTATCTATTTACAATGAAATTTCATATACCGCAATATGTACCGTAACTTTTACGGTATGTCAACGAACCTAAAAGAACTTCATGATTCAACGAAATTCAAAAAAAGTAAAGCCCCACAATGCTTTATAAACATTATGGGGCTATTTCGTATTATCTAGTGGCGGAGAGAGAGAGATTCGAACTCCCGGTGGGCTTCCACCCACGGCGGTTTTCAAGACCGTTCTCTTAGATTCTCTCTTAGTCACATTATAATTTATATTATTTTCAATGAGAGTAAGCTTATTTATGGTTCTGTGCAAAACTATGGAGGCATAATTATGTTGACCCTCGACAATGCTTTTAACATTTTCCAAAAGACCAAAAACTTAGTACCTTCCAGTTTACGAAAAGAAATAAACCGTTACAATAAGCATCTTAAAGACTACTGGAAAAACTTCGACCTCGAAAAAGTGGAGTTTATTGATATCCTCAATTTCAAGTGCGAACTATTCACAAGAAACTTATCTGCACAGTCTGTAAAGCTATGCTTATCGCTGACTCGAAGAATTATGAACAGAGCACATCAAGTGGGAGTGCTCAAGAAGAAGCCACCCTACTTTGAAATGCCTGCTGTTCACAATCAAAGAACACGATACTTTACAGAATATGAAGCAGAACAACTCTTTGCATACCTGAAGTCTAAAAGTGAGCTTTGGCATGACATCGCATTTCTTGCAATCCACACTGGAATGCGAGCAGGTGAAATCCTGTCAATCCGTGAGGAGTGCGTTTCATTGGAGAACAAATCTATAACCCTGTTCAAGACCAAAAGTGGCAGAACAAGAAATGTTCCTCTAAATGACTGTGCGTTAGAAGTTATTCAGAAGTATTCTTTAAGAAAACTAACATACTTTTTTTCAAATAACGAAATAAGGGAGGTTTCTCCATTATTTAGACAAGCAATTAAGGATTTGAAATTCAATGAAAACATAGAAAACAATCAGAATCGTTTAGTTTTTCATTCACTCAGACACACTTTTGCATCATGGCTCAGTCAAAAAGGAGTGGCTACTACCATCGTTCAAGACTTACTCGGGCATGAGACTATTCAGATGACTTTAAGATACTCACACCTTGCACCTGAACAGAGTCACAACGCTGTTGCTCTCTTACCAAGTAACTTAAGCACTGCTCAAAGTCAAGAAAAAAACTAGAAAATGACATTATAATTCCTTAGAAACCGCAAAGTGTCAGCGGATACAAGCGGATAGTAGCAGATAGCATAATAACCAAGCAGAAGGCAGTAAATACCATAATAAGGCATTACCTCTTGAAGATTCTGATATCTTATGCTTTATTATGCCTTTCGCTGTTTAAACCAAAAGGCAGGATAGGTAAAGTACGGGTACACAACCACGACTTTACTTCCTGCCCTCTGGGAGATTTGACTTATTCGCTAAAGCTCAACGTAATTTAAAAAGGAAAAAGCATGAAAAAAGATAAAAGAAAGCGTACAAATGTAATGAATGTTTATCTCTCAGATGAGGAGTATAAAATTATTACAGACTCAAGTAATCGTGCAGGACTTTCCATTTCTACCTTTGCACGAAACGTATGTTTAGGATTAAGAGTTGAGAGCAAGGAAAACAATCAAATCGTTCTTGATTTAATAAAAATTAACGCAGATTTAGGACGCCTTGGCGGACTTCTTAAGCTTGCTATTGCAGAAACAGGAGATATAGCAAACTTTCGCCCTCTGCTGCGTGATTTCGAAAGACTCAAAGACGACCTTAGATGGAAAATCAGACAGCTATGATAAGTAAACACATTCTTTGCAAAGCAGAAAACGATAACTATCGCCGACTTGCAAACTATATCGCAGACGCAAGTTACAAAGGCGAAAAGTGTTTACTATCGTGGTGTGCAGGCACGTCTATTGAAGAAGATTACGAGCTTTCCATAAAGGAAGTTGTGAATACTCAAGCCATGAATACACGTACAAAAAAAGAGAAAACATATCATTTAGTTGTGAGTTTTCGTATGGAAGATGAAGACAAACTCCAAAACGAGGACTTCTACTCTATCGAGAAAGAATTTGCTAAAGCTCTTGGTTTTGAAAATCATCATAGACATTGTGGGGTGCATATTAACACTGAGAATATGCACCTACATATAGCCTACAATATGATAACTCCCAATAAATTCACAAGATATGAACCTTATCGTGACTTTTATAAACTTGATACTGTGTGTCGAGAACTTGAGCAGAAGTATAATCTTTCCGTAGATAACGGCATTGATCCACTAGATGACTCTCCTAAACTTTCCCAAAACTCAGCAACTAAAGAAAGTCTTACAGGAGAAGAAAGCTTTGAGCGGTTTGTGATGGGTAAGCATGATGAGATTATAGAGCAACTTGAGAATCTAAATTCTTGGGAAGAGATTCATCAAATCTTTGGGCAATATGGACTTGAAATAAAACCACGAGCAAATGGTCTATCTATTAAGAATAAAAAAGGAAAACAATCCTTGAAAGCAAGTAAATTTAACCGTGAACTTTCTTATAAAAAAATGACAGAGCGTTTTGGTAGTTATCAAGCAAATACTCAAGAAATCAAAGCTAAAGACTGGTATCAAAGAAAACCGCTTGCAATCGACTATAAAAGTTCACTTTGGAGAGAATTTGTTCAGGCAACAAAGCTTGAAGAAATCAATAAAATCAAGGATAAGTGGTTCAAGGAAGAATTACGACTTAGTGGGCTTGCAGTTAGTAAAAGGACTCAATTTGAACTACTAAAACAAGTCAAAATCAAGAAACAGCTTGAAATAAATGAGCTACGACAAAACCTGACTGTCGATAGCAGTAATTGGCAGGATTTCCTTATAAAAAAAGCTACAGAAGGCAATGAAGAGGCTTTAGAACTGCTCCGCAAACAAAACTCCCCTACTCACAAAAAACTAGACCTTAGAGCTAAAGGTACTGTTCTTAATTCCTTGAAACAAAGTCATGAAAACTGGACGACTAAAAAAGAAATATCGAGTCTTGATTTCACTTCAAAATCTAAAAATATCTTATTTGCTGTAGCCGATATGAAAGCAAGTACAGAACTTGATTTCAGCTATAAAATTACTCCAAACGGAGCAATTCTCTTTACTTTTTCTGACGGAGCAAAAGTCATAGACTACGGACGCAAGGTCACTACTACCAAAAATGCAAAGAAACTAGGTAAACAGTATGAAATCATGCGAGGAATTAGAATGGAAGACAGAAGTAAGAAGGAGGTTAGTTTAGATTTGGGGAGGTAGAGCCTCCAATCTAGTTCACGTTTTTTTTCATAATTTCTTCATAGGTACGGGAAAACACATATATATCAATATTTACCTTTTGTAACATGCTACAAATGTAGCCAATAATGAAAGAATTACTAGAACACAAGAAAAATAAACAACATAAAACATTAGATAAGAATAAAAAACTTGCACCCCCAGTGGAAGAAGTGAACCTACTATAAGTTTGCGTATACCGTGATAAGATGGTATATTTTCATAGTGATAGAGGTGTTCAGTAAGCGAGTAAAGAGTTTCGTAGTAAATTACAATTTCATGGTTTTATACTAAGTATGAATCGTAAAGAAAACTATTAGGACAATGCTGAAGCAGAATCAGTTTTTCACACTCTAGAGTGACAATGTGTCAGAGGTCAGGTTTTTACATCAATCAAGCAAGCGACTGTTATATTATTTAAATATATTGAAATCTATTATAATCGTAGAAGGCTGCATTCTGCAAACAGTTGGGAATCTTCATAAAACTACGAAAATAAAAATTATTATTAATATCTTGTTTAGTGTATGGATTACTAAGAAATAAAACACCAGTAGAAATTAAGCAGCAACTTCAATTATAACCTGTCTAAAAAAGAGTTGACTTTTCAATGCCTAGTAACTAGAAGATTGAGAGAAATAATAGGATTAGAAATATGCAAAGAAACAGGAATATAAATAAGCTGACTAATAAAAGAATTTAACAAATATTTACTATTATCACAAAGAAATATTTACTATGTTAGGAAATAATTTTGACCAAAAAGACGAACCTTAATTTACTTGATTTCTATACTAAATACAGATATATTAGATTTTTGTTGGAAAAGAGTTTAAAGGAAAAATTTGAGAGGTGTTTCGTTGTGTATATTATTAAAGAAATAAAACGAGAGCTAGAAAGTATATTAGAGTACGAAATAAGCGAAGAGATTACTTTTTCTAACCTCAAAGAACTTTCTACACTCTTAGAGGAATACGATTTTACATTGAATGCCGAAGATCGTGTACTAGGATATAATTATATTAAATTTGATTATGAAAACTCGCTTTTTTATCAATTAGATATTAGTCCAATTTTTGACTCTGATGAAAAGCTTTTGCCGAATATTCAATTTGAAAGCGAACATGTCGTATCATCAATGGTTTGTAATATAGAAGAAGGCAAAATAAACTTGTTGCCATTTAAAAGGTAAACAGAATAAATATTATGGGATACTTTTATGGTTGAAATTATCAAAGGTACAACTAATAAACCTGCATCTTCAAGACAATTGATTGATTTTTTTACGAAAAATCCAAAGTATAATGGTGTATTATATATTGCTTATCCAATTATAGGCACTTCAGAGGGGAGTTTCCCTATAGATGCTATATGGGTTAGTCAAGAAAAGGGATTAGTTGCGTTCTCTCTTATTGAAAGTAAAAAACTATCAAATTTTGAAGAGGAACAAGATAATATATATAACAAGTTAAGTGCGAAACTAACTGCCTCTAAACACTTAACTAAAAAAAGAAATCTACAGATAAACATTACTCCAGTAACTTTTGCACCTGCTGTGCCTAATCATGATTTACCTAGCAATGAAGAATATTTAATTTCGAATGGGTCTAATTTATCAGAGATTATCACAAATATCGATGAATGGCAAAACTATGAATATTATGAAAAATTAGTTTCTGTTATTCAATCTATTTCTTCAATTCGCAAAGGACAAAAAAAACGAGAAATTAAAAAAGAAGATTCTAGAGGATTTAAACTTCAAAGACTTGAAGATTCTATTGCAAATTTAGATAACCAGCAAGGTAAAGCAGTTATAGAGACAGTTGAAGGAGTGCAAAGAATACGTGGACTTGCAGGTTCAGGTAAAACTATTGTTTTAGCTTTAAAGGCGGCATACCTTCATATACAGCACCCTGATTGGAAAATTGCCGTAACATTCAACACTCGTTCACTTAAAGGACAATTTAAAAGGTTAATAAACACATTTGTAATTGAGCAATCAGTACAAGAACCTAACTGGGATAATATACACATTATCCATGCTTGGGGATCTGCCGGAGGCGGTGACAAAAATGGTATCTATTACACATTTTGTCAAAAAAATAATGTTGAATATTATGATTTTGCTCAAGCAAAGAAAAAATTTGGTGCAATGGATGCCTTTTCACATAGTTGTAAAAAAGCGATTAAAGATATAAACTCCTCATATCAAATTTATGATGCTATTCTCATTGATGAAGCACAAGATTTTTCTCCGTATTTTTTACAAATATGTTACCAACTTCTAAAACAACCAAAACGTCTTGTGTACGCATATGATGAATTACAAAACTTAAATTCCCAATCTTTACCATCTCCTGAAGAGATATTTGGAAAAAAAACGAATGGACAACCAGTTGTTACTTTCTCTTTAAGGGGGACAGAAAATCCAAATCAAGATATAATTTTGGAAAAATGTTATAGAAATTCTCGCCCAGTTCTATCTACTGCTCATGCATTAGGATTTGGTATTTATAAAGAACCGAAGAAAGGCATGTCAACAGGGCTTGTTCAAATGTTTGAAAATAAAAACCTTTGGACTGATGTCGGTTATGAAAACAAATACGGTGTAATTGAGGATAATAGCCAAGTAACACTTGTACGAACAGATGCCAGTAGTCCAACTTTTTTGGAAAATCTCTCACCTATAGACGATTTAATTATTTTCAAATGTTTCGAGAATCAAAAAGATCAAGACAATTGGCTTATCGAAGAAATAAAAAAAAATATAGAAGAAGATGACCTAAGAAATGATGATATTATTGTTATAAATACAGATCCATTTACGACTAAGAAGGTATTAGGATATACTCGAAGAGGACTTTTTGCTTCAAAAATCAACTCAATTTTAGCTGGTGTAGATACATCTCCTGATACATTTACAGATGAAGATTCAGTTACTTTTACGGGAATATACAGAGCAAAAGGTAATGAAGCTGGTATGGTGTATATAGTTAATGCTCAAGATTGTTATGATGCTACCTGGAACCTTGCTACTCTGCGGAATAGACTCTTTACAGCTATTACAAGGAGTAAAGGTTGGGTCAGGGTATTAGGATATGGCAAAGATATGGAAAGTCTAATTAAAGAATATGAACAAGTTAAAGAGAATAACTTTGCTCTTGATTTTCGCTACCCAACACCAGACGAACGAAAATTAATCGCAACTACAAACAGAGATATGACCGAAGCAGAAAGACGAAATATAGAAAGGTCAAATAATGACTTTGCTCTAGTTATAAAAAGGCTCGAAACAGGAGAACTTAATGCAGAAGACATTGATTTTGATACTAAAGAAAAACTCAAAAAATTTCTATTTGATAGTGAATAAACATGGATATCCAACTGATAATATACAAGCAAATACTTGAAATAACAGAAAAACTCGTAGGATTGAGTTTATGTGAACATCAAAACTTTCCTACAATTTCCTCTGATAAGCTATGCGTTGCTTTTTCTTCACTAAATAACATTAGTTTTTTATTAAAAAACATATCTTATCATGAGTTATACAGTGAAATAGAAAAGGAAAAAGCTTATAATCTAAAAATGCTTGATGGTGCATTTATACAAATGATGTATAAATTTACAGGGAAAGAACTTGAGCAGCATCGACTTGCATTTTTTCCCTCACCAAATTTGGAAGAATTTCAGAACAACCCAGAAATTTATATTCTAGATGAGATATATGCAGACGTGATATCAAAAAATATAGTACCGTTTCCCATAAGATTTGATTTTGACTGTAGAGAAGAAGTTGTTAAAGATATAAAACACCCAAAATCACATTTGACATTGGGACAGTATAAAAATTGTAGAGTACCAGTATGTTCGCCTATAATGCCTAATCAATTTATTGATTTTATCTTGAGAAATTTTTACTATACAGCATATGAACATCACTTATTAAATTTTTCTCTTAAAAAAAAGTTTTCTCATACTATTACTGAAATGGAGAAAAAATTCATTCATATTCATATTGACAATTAAATTGCTAATACAACTAAAAAAAGTATATAAAAAATACTTATTTTAAATATAATTGCTAAAAAACACCATTTTATTAGCAGACCTATCTACAAGTGAACTAATAAATTAATATACTTGAACGCACTTGTAAAGAGCTTATTTGCAATATTGGTGACATTAAATATTACGCTGAAGAGGTTTCATGTGTATACTAAATTAAATGTTCTTTCACTTTTTTCTGGCTGTGGTGGTATGGATTTAGGTTTTGAAGGTAACTTCAAAATCCTCAAAAAATCTATGAACTTTACCCTCAACAAGCACTGGAAAGTTCAAGACACTCTTGATTCTAACTGGGTATTACTACCTAAAACAAAGTTTAACACTGTTTTTGCAAATGACATTAATAAAGATGCAAGAACTGCATGGGTAAATTTTTTTTCAAAAAAAGAAGTTTCTCCCTCAGTTTACCATTTAGAAAGCATTGTAGACATAGTAAAAAATCATCATACTCAAAATAATATTCTACCCATAGAAAATACTGTTGATATTGTAACAGGAGGCTTTCCTTGCCAAGATTTCTCCATCGCAGGAAAAAGAAAGGGATTTAATTCTCACAAAAGCCACGAAGGAAAAAAAATAGAGAACGATGCTGCATCCGTAGAGAATAGAGGACAGCTATATATGTGGCTAAAAGAAATTGTCTCAATTACAAAACCTAAAGTTTTTGTAGCTGAAAATGTCAAAGGTCTTGTTAGCTTATCTGATGTTAAACAAGTTATCGAAAATGATTTTCGTACAACTGCAGATGGTGGCTACCTTATTGTGGAAGGAAAAGTGCTGCATGCTGCTGATTATGGCATTCCACAGTCACGAGAACGTGTTTTCTTTTTTGGGTTTAGAAAATCAGCTCTTAAAGCAAGAGCAATAGAAGAACTTTCAAAAAAACTCCTTTCCGAAGACTACACTCCATTTCCACCTAGAACTCATAGCTATACACCCGCTACTTTATTTGAAACCCCCACTAATCTTCTCCCTCATTTAGTAAGTAAAGATTGTTTTATCGAACTAAAAGAGCCATACGAATCCAATGACTTAGCACAGCAAAGCTATTCAAAAGCAAAATTTATGGGTAAAAAATGCCAAGGGCAAACAGAAGTTAATTTAAATAAGATTGCGCCAACAATCAGAGCTGAACACCATGGAAATATAGAATATCGTAGATTAAGTGTAGAGCACGGAGGAAAAAATACTACTGAACTCAGACAAGGGCTATTAGAGCGCCGCTTAACTGTAAGAGAGTGTGCAAGAATTCAAACATTTCCTGATGAATATGACTTTGTATTTTCAGACAAAAAAAGAGGAAATAGCCTTTCTGCATCTGCTGCCTATAAATTAATTGGAAATGCGGTTCCCCCTTTACTAGCTTTTCATATTGCAAAAAATCTAGAAGATAAATGGGAAAAATACTTCTTATAAAAATTAAAATGGAGTTAATTGCCTCTGTGCATCATCATCACGTAACTCAGTATAGATTATAGATAAATCACTGCCACGGTCATAATACATTTTTGCTTCTGGTGTTCCATTAAATTGGCCATGACTAAAACGACATTCATTTCTAATAATAAAACTTTTTCCTGTTATTTGATTTTTGAGTGTTGTTATAAGGTTCAGCTGGGACTTTGGGACAGAATACTGAACACTTTCAAAAATTATTTCTCTTCCAAGAGTATGATAGCTAGGGACTTTTAGAATTTTCAATTCATTACCTGTTGACTTGGCGTAGTAGTATTCAAAATTTCTCAGTTGAAGCAATCGTCCTAAGTTATCAAATGCTAGATTCATCCTTATGAAGTTGCACAGATTATAACCAGCCGTTTCTGAACAAAGCCTCTTATGTTCAATATATCGATTGTCAGTTTCCAAAAAGTCAGAAATCCACTTTGAAAAAACTTTTTCCCTTATCTTAGAGTTTGTTAAGCTCATAAATTCATGTGGAGTTTCGATTGTCACAGGAATATTTATCATAATTTCATTATTAAAATTAAATAAAACTTGGCCGTTTTCAACTCTAAAAGATGAAGTATAATTTGGAAAAACTTTGCACCAGTCTTTGCAAGCAAGTAGTTTTTGCCAAGTATAATAAAACCAGGAGATATATTCCTGAGGAGAAAATTCTTCAAAAATATGTAAGCCTCTATTATATTGCTTGCCAGTTAGCAATGAAAGGAGTTTATATAATCCCATATTTTCAAGAATAAAACTATCCTCTTTCAATGAAAAGTGATAAGTTCCTACTTCTAAATCAATTGGAGCACGAAACACCTGATTTCCAAGCCAATAAATATCACTATCATTAGAAACTTTCAACCGTCTATAAATCTCCTCACCTAATGCTATTCCATTACGTATAATCTCATTATGCTCTCTATCAAACGATGGCAATTGTAATATATTATTTGCTGAGTTCAGATCTCCCAAAACCATCATTTGCACCATACTTACGAACCCCTGAGGACTATATGCCGGCAATACAGAAATATTACGCTGTTTACATCCAATAGCTACTGCTACACTAAGTTCTCTCAAGTGAGTTTTTATATCTGCCATTACTCCTCCTCATCAATCTCTTTGAAAAGTTCAGATAATGAAACATTTAACCCTTTAGCTATTTTTTCAAGATTTATAACAGAAACATTGCGCTTTCCATGTTCAACACTAGCAAAATATGTTCTATCCATACTAATTTTCAAGGCAAACTTCTCCTGACTTAAACCAGTCCGTTTACGTAGCTCTCTTATCCTTAAACCAATTTTTTCTGTAATCATTATTCTCCACCTTCAGAATTAATATTAAACTATCTACTTTCAGCATATAGAACAACGGACTATAAGCAACAGTATAAACATTTGCTAACTTGACTATAACCAGAATCTTTACTCATTTAACAGAGTTCACAACTATCCAAATAAACCTCCTTGCACAAAAAAACTCCGATATTGTCTTGAAGAGATATCGGAGTTTTTATTTTGAATTTATCGGATTATAGATAGTAACTTTTTAGATTCAACTTTTAGGGCAAAAATCATCAGCGTAAAGTACCTAGCTCTACAGAACAGCTCAAAAAACAAAAGTGTACGATTAAGTCTGAACTACTATAATTCATAACCATATTTCACACCTTCCTTGATTATAGCGCCATCCAATTTTTCTAGTTAAAACCTATGGTAAGCTCTTTGAATTCATTTGTTGTAAATGCATTCACTATGTTTTTGGATACTGAATTAAGTATTTTAAAAGAGGTTGACAGCTATCTGTGGAATACCTGAAGAGATAAGTTTTAAAACATCTCTGACGTATTTATCTCTCAAAGACTAATCAGTGCTGGTTTCTTCTTCTAAAATGCTCACAGCTATCTTAATACTATTTTCATCCAACATTGAAAATCATTTATTATAGTAAGCACTTAACCTTTGAGAAACTCCTCCGCAATAGCTCCCATTATTCCCTATACGACACAAGAAAAAAACTCTTAAAACACTTTCTATTCTTGTTGCAGGATCAGTTTTCACAAAGTTTAAAAACCAATTCAGTTCATTTGGCAAATTCTTTGCTTAAAAGATTTTTACATTTAAATGCTTCATTGAGAGAAAATGTAGCTTTATAATTTTCTTCAGAAACATCAAACGGATTCCTGCCTAATGTGCCAATAGCATAACATAATTCTTTGTCTTCCTTAATCCTTGCACTTGCTTCCGCTGATAAAAAAACAGAATCTGAATAGGTAAAAGCAATATAATTAATTACTGCTAGTCTTTCTTCGAGTGAAAGTTGTCGCATCTGTTTAGAAAATTGCCTATAGCGCTTACTAGAGCTTTCGTAGAATGCAATAATTCGTGATGAACTCCCCAAAGGAAAAATTGATAAATATAAACTTATGACTTTATATTTTTCAGAGGTTGAGTACAGATTATTTATAGTTTCTCCTTTTAAATCAACTCCTAGAGCAAAACTATCTTGAATAGCTATTGGAACAACATAATCAAGAGATTCATCAACAATAACTGTAAAATTGTTTTTATGTAAATTCCTTTTTATTTTTTTTATGTCATTGCTAATTTCAGAAATATCAAATTGGCTCGCACTAGTCATATTCATCATAGGAAAAAATTTACCAAATTCCGATGCAGTCTTTTTTTTATATAATTGGCTCAATAAGCACTTTAATGCTATTAGGTTTATAACTTCTGCATTTAGTCCTACTTGCGAAAGGTTATTTGGAGCTTCGTATTTTTGAAAAAAAACACCATCACATTTTCGACAGATATTATGAAAAGTTCCTGCAATTTTAACACCTTTTTTATCTGGAAGAAAATTTAGCTCTAGTGGCGAAGTTGATGTTTCAACAATTCCATTTTCTGAAATCTTTTCTAAAACGAACCTTGGAAGAGAGTGAGAGTTGCAGAAACCAGCTACTTCTTCATCGCACAATAAGCATTTTCCCGATTTATTTTTTTCTTGAATTTCTTTATACAACTTCGACATTAATTTTCTATACTGTATTAATTTGTCTTGACTGAGATTATCAGCTCCTTCCAAACTAAACTTATTTACTATTTTCATAACATTCTCACATTAAATTTAACCTAATTATAAACTTTCTTGTGTTAAAACAAAGGAAATCGCTTAAAAGTTATAATATACTAATATAAAAAATCAAAGGTTAAAAAAGAGCACTCATAACTTCTCATTGTAAGTTTTTATTTATATCATCGTACAAATAGCAATATGAACACAAAATGTAGCGCAACTTAGTCATACAATCCAGCTTAAAAAAGGATTGTATGCATAAGTCTAAACTAATACTTCTAAACAACTACATAATAAAGCAACATCGTTATCACTTCAAAGATGCGCTCAATACTATGCTTAAACCTTCAACTCTTCTGTAGGCAAGTTTACTCATATCTAAATCATAGTCGAATTTTTTTTTCATTTCTGCTTCAATATGAATCGTGTTTCTATACTCATACAATTTAATTAAATCATTTTTTAAAGAATCATCAATCAAACCTAAGTCAGCAACAGCAGCAACTTTATGTTCATAACGAACTTTTTCTTTTTGGATTTGTTTATCATCTTTATAGGTTGGGATTATATTTTTACCATTATGAAATAGAACCGTATCTAAAATTTTTTTCTTTTCAGTTGGTATTGAAATCTCTTTGTAAGTGTTTACCTTTAATATTTTTTTTACAATTGTATCTGTTGCATATAGTTCAAATAATACATAGTTTATAACTGCTTCTTGAATTGATACATACATAATAACCTGAGTTCTTACCTGTGCTAAAAGGAGTTCATCACTTGCTTGTATGCCTTCAAAAATTTTATATATAAATCGAGCATTTTTATACTCTACAACTAACCTATCACGTAATTGCTTATCCACAATGAAAGGAAAAAAATTATTTGCATACCATACTTCAGAAGGTAGATCTTTATATGCGTAGTGAATAATTTGACTTTTTAAGTCTTGTGAAAACATGACTTCCCCTTATTTTACCAATGTTTTATATTATATTACTTTATTAAGGTTATTATTTATTCTTTTTCTATTTTAGACCAGCGATAATTGCAAGATGAGCATAAACCTTCAAGTTCTTGCTCTTCAACAGACAATGATTCTCCACAAACACCACACTCTTTATATTGACAACGTGAACCGCATAACATACAAAAATCTAAGTCAACAATAAATGTTTCAGAACAACACTCAGGGCAGTGTGCTGTTACAGCATCTCCTCCATCTTTTATTGAGGAGTAATTAACTCCTCTACAGTGTTCAGAAACAAGTTTCTCTATATCTTCTTCAAAGACGTATTCGCTCTGACAGGCTTGGCATTGAAAATTTATTTGCATGTAATCAAGAGAAAGGTCTAATGGAAGTAATAACTCTGAACCACAAGCAATACAGGCTAGTTCAGACATGTAGATAGCTTGTTCAGAGACAACAAATTTTATTTCTTGAATTTTTAAATTACAGAGTGCTTTTATTTCCTTGTAGATTTTTTCTTCTTCAAGGAAAATTTGGATAATTTCCTCTCCTAACAAATCTTTAGGCACTTCCTCTAAAACATCATTGATAAAAAAGAGAATAATCGAAAATGCATCAACTAAAAAACCTCTAATCGCCTCATGTGTTAAGTTTGAATAATAATGCTCTAACTTATTCCTCTCAGAAATGATATTTTCTATTTTCTTAATATTAACTTTAATACCAAGCTTCTTAAATCTCTCCAAAATTTCATCTACATTCACTGTGTTTTCCCCATTGGCTACTAACACAAGCTCATTATTCTCATCAAGAGATGGTAATATTTTGGATTTTATAAATATTTCATCATGAGGAGATTTACGCCTCAGCTCTTCTTTGAATAACAATAGCATGCCTACAACTACATTACGAACTGCTGAAACAAGCCTTTTTCTTTCTAGGCTTTTATAATCTTCAACACCCACAGTAATTGAGTCGATTGCATTCTGCAAAATGGGATTTAACATAGTTAAACTACCTTTCTGTCTTTTAGATACATTGCACGAGCTTAAAAACTTAACTCATAGATACACCATGGATAACCACTGAAAAATCAAATTAGAATATTGTTATTTACCTCAAAACCCCAACTAACACCCTATAAATCTTCTCAATATCCTTATCATTTGCACTTTTCACAAGCTCAATAATATCAGCTTCAAGCTCAGATCTATCACGGACATGGTCGAGCATATAGACAGTTGAAAGAGGTAGATTTAAAGATTCCGCAATGCGATTCACGATAGTAGCTGATACGCTTACTTCACCACGCTCGATTTCACCCAAATAGTTTGGGCTCGTATCTGCCATCTCAGCTAGTTTTTCTCTTGTTAATCCAATTTGTTCACGTAAATCACGCAGTCTTTTTCCTAAGCGTATATTGAAATCTTCCATGGCATCCTCCGCCCTCTATAATCAACTTTCCAGCATAATTAATACACACGCTATAGCATTTGACTTAATTATTTTAACATTTTATAGCTTGTATTATTGACACGGAGGTTTTATGGGATTCTATGAAGATTTAAAAATTTTAGTTAATTTCTTTGTTGGGAATGACTACAGAGCTCTATATTTCCGAAGATATCCAGGACCTTTTTACAAATGTAAAGCTTGTGGAAAGTTGATTAATCGACTTATTTCTCGTGAGGTGCATATTGACCATATTATTCCACAAAGCATAGGTGGAACAAATGCCCTTACAAATCTTCAAGCTTTGTGTGCTCGCTGTAATATTAGAAAAAGTGATACCATAAACATTCTTTCGCTCAAATATTCAGGGCAAGCTCTCTTGCGTGAACTACACAGAATTCTTGGTTATTAGCAATGTATTTAGTGGTAAGTATATTTTTGATGCTGACAATAAATATAGTTATTTTTAGAAAATATGGTAAAATTATAATTGCTTTTGTCTTATTTGAAGCAAGCTTCCTACTCTGGACTTCAAGTTTATTTCTTGCTACCTTTTTATTTATTAGCGGAATAATAATTTTGTATCTACTAGTAAAAAGGAAATATTATGAATCTTCGAAAGAAACTTGTTGATATTGCACTAGAATGGCAAGAAAAGTATGGTGTCGCACCCTCAATTACCTCAAGTATTTCTGAATATGATGCAGCTATGCTTGTCGGTTGTTCTGATCAAGAATACTCCGAGTATATGCAAGATAAAACTGCAGTATCACGCGGTTACGACTTTATCTTTGAGGACAAAAGGTATCAAGTAAAAGCAAATAGACCGAGTGGAAAACCCGGTTCAAAAATTACAATGACTTCAAGAGCAACAAATTATGATTGGGATTATCTGATTTGGGTTTTGTATGACAAAAATTACAATCTACTTGAAGCATGGCAGTGGGATAGAGAAAGATATATTGAGCATTTTGAATTGAAGAAAAGACTTACACCTGATGATATGAGGAAAGGTAAAAAAATAAATTGACTTCACTCTACTGTCACAGAAAAACCATCAAAACCATATCTCTTAAAACCATCATTATCTATTTGATATGCTAAATCATCTTCTTTTATTTGATGAAAAGCCTTTGCAATATCAAGAAGTCTATTGCCTTCTTGCATTGGTTCAATATGTGAGCAGAAAAGCTGATAATTCACATATTTCTCAGCGAACTTGTCCATAGAATGAATAATTTCGGCATTTAGAGGACTAAAACCAAGGTGAACGCAAGTATTTATTGGGTGAATCGTGTCACCCGTGAAAACAATTTTTTCATCGTCTGACACCAAAATTATGCTCTCAGGTGAATGAATAGGAGTATGAATTGCCATAAATTTTCTGTTGCCTAAATCGAAAACATGCCCGTCCTCAATCGTGGTGAAATTATTTGTTGGCGGTATGGAGTAGCTCTCAATATCGAAAGAAATTTTCCCTTGATAATTGATAGATTCTTTCATAAATCCTTGCTCTACATCTATCGCAGTAACACCTTTTTTGAGTCTGTCAGTCATAACTTTTTGATTAAAAACATGCACTTGTGGAAAATAGCGGTTTCCACCTATATGGTCAAAGTGATAATGACTATTCACAACGGCAAGAGGCTTATCTATCAAACTATCCACGACAGATTTAATATCAAACATCCCCAAACCTGTATCCCACAAAAGACAAGCAGAACTTCCCTTGATAAGATAAGAAATTGATTCTTGAATATGATATGGTTCATAGATTGCGATAATGTCATTCGGTAATTCATAAACTTTGAACCAATCGCTATCAGTCTGTATTTCTTTGAAATTGTTATATTGTTCTCGGGGGATATTTTTACTCCAAGAAGGTAGAGGATATTTATTTTTAATCACTATTAGGTTTCCTGAAAATTAAATTTGTTGTGGGGAAGTGCAGATTATGCTCATTTTACTTAGCAAGCATTTTTTTCAAAAAACTCTCATTTAACAAATGTACTGTTTCAAAATTCCCATCATAGAATACTGCCCAGTTATTAAATAGGCATGGAACTCCTTTTGATTTTTCTAAGGTGTCGATTGGTATTGTATTAAGTGGTATGGAATTATCCTTACAGTAGGTTTCTACTTGCTCAAGACAGTTTGAGATGTATGGGCATTGTAAGCCATAGTAAATAGTAAGTTCTTTGTTATCTATTGTCATTTTTTTTGCAGTATTTGAAAAGTTAGGAGATGTTCCGTCAAATGATAATGAAAGCAATTCATATTCGCCAATACTGTCTACAACAGTAAACCCATACTTCATCATAAACTTTTTATCTGTTAAAAACGGTTTTTTCTTTTTAGAGCTGAGTACGCAGATGCCTGATTTTCCTTGACGCTTTGCATCATCTATACAATATTCAAGTAAATTCTTAGCATAACCTTTTCCTTTAAATGACCCAGAAACCCATAAACAGTAAATGTATAAAAAGTTTTCTCCTATGACAGGTGTCCACGCTGTTTCAAGTGGTGAATATTCAATAAACACTTTACCTTTTGCGTCAAGTTTTCTAAAAATATGACCCTCGCTTATTCGCTCTTTTAACCATTCTTTTTTCATACCCACACCACACTGATGTTTTTTATCAGCAATGGCACAACATAGGTGTTCTTTCTCTAAATTGGATAAATCCAAGTTAATGTAGTTATCACTCATTTAATAGCTTCCTTTCCATTATATAAATAATCTTTACTTAAAGTTACTCAACAAATAATAAATTTGCAAACTGTTTTCCTCGTGCGTTTTGGAATTACTTTTCTTTATTATACATTTTACATGTTTATGCCGATATCAATTGTCGCTTCAACACGCTTTGTTTCTGTGATTTGAACTTCCGTAATTTTCTCAGTTCTAAACTCTTGCAAAGTTTTTGGTTTCCATTCAGAAACATAGCCATTTATTTCTTGTGTAAGCTTCAATTCTTTCATTACTGCAGAATGATTTTCACGGACGAGCTTCAAATCGTCAGCTTGAGCGAAAGGCTTATCAAGAGCTTGTTCAGCACTTGGAAGTTCTGCCTTTTCACGTGAATGAAGATTTGTTGCTTGCGTAAGTCGATTATCAAATTCTTTTTCAAGGAAGTTATCCAATCGCTGAAAGAAACCGCTAATGCTGATTTTATCATCATGCGCATAACCCAGAGTGCTAGATGTGAACTCCGTGCCTTGTTCGTTTTGCAGAAAGAAACGATAGCCGTCTTTTCCATTTGTCGGACTATATCGAGTAGTTACGTCAAAACCACGATACTTTCCAAACTCAACCTTTTTATTTCTGCTGTTTATCGCTTGATTGGCGCAAGATACAAAAAGACTTTGTAATTCCTTAGAGTTATCAGCTGTGAGTAATCGCCCTTGAGAGAAAACCTCAAGCTTGATTTTTTCTTTATCATCGACCATGATTTTCTTTGTGTTTCTATCTCGAAGCGAGGTGTTTTCTTTATAAGATAATTCAGCTTTATTCATGCGTTCATCGGCATTTTTGAGATAATTCACGTTATCAGCAAGTCTATGTTTTGAGCGATTATGTTGAGCATACAAGGCTTCAAGTTTACGCTTTTCTGTAGCAAAATTCACTTCCATAAGAATAAGCGGATTTCCTGATGCTGCTGCTTTCATTTCAGCTGCATTCGAAGCTTCTGATTGCACGTCTTCAATCGTACGCTGAAGAACATCGCCCTTGCGGAATTGCTCTATAGCAGCGGCTTTATATTCTACTGTCTGCCACATCCTTGCATCGTAAGTTTGCTTGGTTGCATAGTAGTTAATTTCGACCTCAAAATTAGGGTCTTTTTCATATAACTTATTGCCTTGCCTTACAATTCTTCCGTTTCGTTGAGTAAGTTCACTCGGTTTCCAGGGGCAGTCAATGTGGTGACATGCAACAAGTTTTTCCTGCACGTTGCTCCCCGACCCCATCTTAGAGGTTGAACCAATCAAGACACGAACATCGCCACGGTTTACGTCAGCAAAAAGTTTCGCTTTACGCTGATCCGTGTTCGCATCGTGAATAAACGCTATCTCATCTTTAGGTATTCCTTTGTCTATAAGCTTCTGTTTTAAATCATGATAAACAGAAAAGTCACCCTCAGAATTGCTTGCTAAGAAATCGTCCATATCAAAGGCTAAATCCTCGTCAATGTCGTCTTTGTCGACTTCTTTTTCAATGGATTCATCATCAAAAGAAATATTATCAAGCTCTACTTCAACCCTTTCTTCAAAGGCTTTTTTAGGAGTAGATAAATCACAGAAAACAAGCTGAGTTCCCCTATCTTCCGTACTTGCAAGCCAATTTTCGTAGATTTTCTTAGCGCAAAGATTAACCTTTGAACCCTCATAATCTTCTGCCATAGGGTCAATAAGGCGATAATCAAGACCTGCTTTTCTTGCATCATTCGTGATTTTTAGGGGATTATCTTGGCTTGGGTCAGAGGGTAGATTTTCCATTCTGTCAATGATTTCATTCATGTAGACAGCTTGGTCGCCCGAGCGGTCAACAACATGATTTATCGGCTTGCCGCCTTTGATACGTGGAGTAAGAGGAGGCAAACCCTCTTTTTTTCTTTGCTCGTCAATATCATCTTGCGAAACAACGTCCGCAAAAGTGCGATACATAGACAATAGCTCAGGTACGTTTTCAAAGTTTGCAAAGCGTGATTTAAGTTTGTAATTTACACCAGTTGCGTCCAATTCCCAATTTGCTGTAACCTTGCCAAAAGTTGAAGCCCAAGAATCGAAATGCTCGATATTTTTCTCTTTCAAAGTGTCGTATTGCATATATTTTTGCATACTATATACCTCTGAAATCGTGTTTGAAATCGGAGTACCTGTAAGAAAGTAAACACCCTTACCGTCATTTTCTTTTTGCAGATACCTACATTTTACGTATAAATCAAATGCCTTAGCTGAACCTCTTGGATTACCTAAGCCCGACACACTCATCGAAGTCGAGTAGCCTAAATTCTTGAATTCGTGCGCTTCATCAACAAAAAGAGCGTCAACACCCAAATCAGAAAAATCGACAGATGTATCTTTCGTATTATTTTTATCCAAAT
>CAYJEN010000029.1:0-21899 GCA_964369185.1 uncultured Desulfovibrionaceae bacterium | reverse complement strand
TCTTCTTCGTTGATGAAGTCTGCAACACCACGTTTAATAAGCTTTATTTGGCTATCAATATCTATCATTTTTACACCTTAATTATTATTAAAATAGAACCTAGTCTTTTACACGTCTTTTAGTAATTTGTCAAATTTTATTGAAGAGGTTTTTTCTTTTTTTGCCTTCGGCGACCAAAGGGAATGATTCCCTTTGGAAACCCCTTTTCTTTTCCGCTCGTTCCTCACGGAAAAGGAAAATAGTTTTTAAAAAAATTATTTCCTTTATCATCAAATTAAATAATCTACTTGAAACTCATTAAGGCACGTAAATTAAATAAAAATTAGTCCTTCCATTAACACCATGATTAATGAAAGGACTAATTATTATAATTTTATCTTAAAGCCTTCCTCGACTTCGAGAGAACTTCTCGGCTCTAACGCATGAGGTAAATTTTTTTGAGAACTACTCATTCCTTTTATGAGCTTGCGGATAAAAGAAATGGGGATTCTCAAGGGAATCATTCTCTTGAGCCGTCGGAGACAAAAGGAACAGTCGAAGACAAAAGAAAAGCTTGTCAGAGACAAAAAGAAATCTATTTCTTTACGAGTGGTACAAGTAGCATTTGTAAAACTCTGCCTTCTGCACGAGCTTCTTGTTCTACTTTACCGATATCTTTTGTATCTTCGATGATTCTATCGAGGATTGTTTCACCACGATCTTTATGCACTATCTCACGACCTCTGAAGAATACTGAGACTTTACATCTATCACCTGCTTCAAGAAAACGACGAATGTGACGAACTTTTGTTTCGTAATCGTGATCATCCGTTTTTGGGCGAACTTTAATTTCTTTAATCTGAACAACAGTCTGATTTTTCTTAGCTTCTTGCTTTTTCTTTTGTTGTTCGTACTTAAATTTACCATAGTCCATGATACGGCATACTGGTGGTTCAGCATTAGGGGAAACTTCAACCAAGTCAAAGCCTTGTTCTTTTGCAGTTTGCAAAGCATCTTGACGAGTTAAAATTCCTAACTGTTCTCCGTCTGCACCGATAACACGCAATTCACGTGCACGAATTTGATCGTTACGGCGTACCCCATCTTGTGGGACATCTTTTCTTGATTTTAGATTAGGCGAAGCGATAACTCATTCCTCCATTCTTAAAAGGTTCAACACATTCAGCGATTAAAAATTCCGCAAAGGCTTCTTGAGTATAGAAACCGAGGTTCTCACCTACACGCGGACGTACATTAACGCCTTTTTCTTCCATTTCTTTATCCCCAATGACTAGCATATAAGGAACTTTTTCCATTTGAGCTTCACGCACTTTATAACCGAGTTTTTCATTACGTGTATCTAACTCTACACGTAATCCTTGCGTTTGTAAATAACTTTGTACTTCTTTTGCGTACTCATTATGCGCATCGGTTATTGTTAAAATTCTTGCCTGTACCGGAGCCAACCAAGTTGGAAGCGCACCAGCGTAATGCTCTATAAGCACACCTATGAAACGTTCTAATGAACCTACTATTGCACGGTGAACCATTACAGGACGATGTTTTTCATTATCGGCACCGACGTAATTTAAATCGAAACGTTCCGGCAAAGTGAAATCTACTTGAATTGTAGATAGCTGCCATTCACGACCAATTGCATCAGTTACTTTAATATCAATCTTAGGACCATAGAATGCGCCATCACCTTCATTGATTGAGTAAGGAAGTTCCTTATTCTCAACTGCATTGATTAGTGCATTTGTTGCAATATCCCAAGCTTCATCTGAGCCGATTGATTTTTCCGGGCGGGTTGAAATTACAATTCTGTAATTAAAACCAAAAAGCTTCATTAAATCGTCAGAAAGCTTCATTACGCCAAAAATTTCTTCTTCAAGTTGTTCTGGCATACAAATAATATGCGCATCATCTTGAGTAAATTGTCTTACACGTAACAAACCATGGAGTGCGCCTGATTTTTCGTGTCTATGCACAACACCTAGTTCAAAGTAACGTTTTGGTAAATCTCTATAAGATTTAGTTTGTTGGTTATAAATAATCATATGACCAACGCAGTTCATAGGTTTTACACCATGAACGTCAACTGTATTTTTCACATCATCATGAATTTCAGTAAAGTACATATTTTCACGATAGTTAGCGTAGTGACCTGATGTTTCCCAAAGTTCACGGCGCAATATTTGCGGCCCTTGAACTAGTTCATAGTTACGCTTCATATGTTCTTTACGTAAGAAATCTTCAATGATTGTACGAACTAACATACCTTTTGGTTGCCAGAAAACCATACCCGGTGCAAAATCTTCAGAAAATGAAAATAAGTTCAATTCTTTACCAAGTTTTCTATGGTCGCGTTTTTTTGCTTCTTCAAGGCGATTTAGATATGCTTTTAATTCTTTATCATTAGCGAAAGCAGTTCCGTAAATACGTGAAAGCATTTTATTATCGGAATTACCTCTCCAGTAAGCACCGGCAACACTCATAAGTTTATATGACTGTACAAATGATGTTGATGGGAGGTGAGGCCCACGGCAAAGATCTAAGAAATCTCCACATTTATAAAGAGAAACTGTATCTACATCTAAATCATTAATGATTTCAACTTTATAGTCTTCATTCATTGAAGTAAAAAGTTTAATAGCTTCTTCTTTTGATATAATTGAACGCTCAAAAGGAATGTTTGCTCTTATAATAGCTTGCATTTCTTTTTCGATTGATTCCAAGTCTTCTAGAGAAAAAGCTTTAGGCACATCGAAATCATAATAAAAACCATTTTCGATTGAAGGACCGATAGTAACCTTCACATCTTTAAATAATTTTTGCACTGCATATGCCATAATGTGCGCAGTTGAATGGCGAAGAATATCAAGGCCTTCTTTAGAATCAGCGGTAATAGTTTCTATAGCCGTTGTTCCTGTAGGGATAGGGCTTGAGACATCATAAAGTTCATTGCAGGTACCATTATTGATACGCACTGCAAGTACGCCCTTCATTTTCTTACCGGATAGACCTGCTTTTAGCACATCTTCGATTTTTTCAAATTCATTACCTTCAACAACTACGCCGTCAAGTAACATGCAAAACTCCAAAATATAAAGTATATAAACAAAAAAAGGAGAAGCAAGCTTCTCCCGTATCAGCATTGGTAGGAACGAGCAGATTTGAACTGCTGACCCCTTCCGTGTCAAGGAAGTGCTCTACCCCTGAGCCACGCTCCTGCATTCATAACAGAATGCAACATACGCACAAGCTAAGGAGTTGTCAAGTTTTTTTTATTATAAGTTTATCTTTTTTTCACTATATTCTTATATATAAAACTTAAAAACTATTTACTATTGCAATTACAAGAACCTTCACAGCCTTGCTTTTGATCTTTTTTAGCACAAGCATCTGCACTTGCACACCCAATACATTTTACACCTTTTTTCTTTTGATTAACAATATATCTAATTGCAAGAAAAAAAATTAATACTATTATACCTAATACAATTGCATCTTTCATAAGTGCTCCTTATAAAAAAACCCCTCACTTCTTCAAGCAAGGGATTTACAAATTTTATGTGAAGATAAGTCTAAACATAATTCTTGCTTTACTAAATTCTAGTTAGCTGTTGCAAGGTTACGTTTTGCTTCAGATTCCGCATTCCCTTTTCTTACTAGTTGAACTAACACAGCAAGCATTGCAGCAACTGCAATAAGTCCCGGTACGAATGCTGTTCCAAGTGCGCCTGTAGTTACAAATGTGCCAATTTGATATACAAAGAATGCAACCGCAAAACCTGTTCCGAATTGAAGAGCAATACCTGCCCACAACCATTTTCTATTTTCCATTTCTGCATTCATAGCACCAATCGCTGCAAAGCAAGGAGGAGTAAAGAGATTGAACATAAGATACGCAAGTGCTGCTACTGATGTCATACCCATAATTTCTGCTACTGAACCGGCACCGCTTACAAGTGCAAGTTCTTCAGTATCAATAAAGTTAGTAATTCCATATACAACCGCTAATGTACCAACAACGTTTTCTTTAGCAATAAATCCTGTAATTGCCGCAGCAGCTAATTGCCACACGCCAAAACCTAATGGAAGAAGTAAAATTGCAAACGGGCTTGAAATAGAAGCAAGAATACTTGTTGCTTCTGCGCCTTCTGCTACAACATTAAAGCTCCAGTCGAATGTTTGCATGATTTGAACAGCTGCGTTACAAATCAAAATAACTGTTGCCGCTTTAATGATAAATGCTTTACCGCGTGATAACATTGATAATGTTGCTCTTGCTATGCTAGGGAACTGATAATCAGGAAGTTCCATAATAAAGAATGAACGAGCATATTTTTCACCAGTAATTTGTTTGATAAGATAAGCACCTAAGATGATAAGCAAACCACCCGCAAAATACATTGTGGTTCCAACCCAAGCAGCATCTGCAAAAAATACACCTGAGAATAAAGCAATAACCGGAAGTTTAGCTCCACAAGGCATAAAAGGTGTTAACATAGCTGTTGTTCTGCGCTGACGCTCGTTTCTGATTGTTCTTGTTGCCATAACACCGGGAATCGCACAGCCTGTACCAATAACCATTGGGATAATTGATTTACCTGACAAACCAACAACTTTAAGGAATCTATCCATTACAACTGCTACACGAGCCATATAGCCGCAGTCTTCTAGAAGAGCAAGCAAGAAGAACATTACCATAATAAGCGGTAAGAAGCCAACAACTGCTCCAACACCGCCGATTACACCATCAAGCAAAAGTGCACTTAAAAGAGGGGAAACATCTTCACCTAAAAGCCCTGCGCACCACTCATAGAACATATCAATATAGCCAACCATCCAATCAGCAATATAAGTACCTAAGGTTGTTTGTGATATATAGAAGACTGTCCACATAACCGCTGCAAAAATTGGAATACCTAACCATTTATGAGCAACTATAGCATCAAGAGTATTTTGGAATGAACTTGAAGATGATTCGACTTTACGCTTTTCTACACTCGCAACAATCTTGTTTACAAAATCATAACGTTTTATATCAGAGGCTTTAACTGCTTCTTCAGAAGCTACATTTACATCTTGAACAAAAGGAGCTACTTGAGATTTACCAACAAGTGAAATTGCTGTTTCAATCAATTCCTTATGTCCATTGTCAGTTGATGATGTAGATACAGTTGAAACAACAGGGCAACCAAGAGATTTTGAAAGAGCTTCAACATCAATTGAAATACCTTTTTTATCATTCAAGTCTGACTTGTTAAGAGCTACAACTACCGGAATACCTACTTCAAGCAACTGAGTTGTGAAGAAAAGTGAACGGTTTATGCTTGTTGCATCAACAATATTGATAATTACATCAGGGCTTTCGCTTTTCACAAAATTGCGAGTAATGTTTTCTTCTGATGTAAATGGTGACATTGAATATGCACCCGGTAAATCAACTGCGATTAAGTTTTCGTTTCCGGAATACAAATTTTTCTTGATATCCCCTTCTTTCTTATCAACAGTTACGCCTGCCCAGTTACCTACTTTTTCAATTTTACCGGTAATGGCGTTAAAAAGTGTGGTTTTCCCGCTGTTTGGGTTACCTGTTAGAGCAATTTTCATACTCCCTCCTTATGCTTCCTAAAATGTTTTTTTATTTTGAATATTTATTGTCATCAAGCTAACTTTTACATATAAATAAAAAACTGTTTCACAATTCAAACTCTTTAAGTAAAAAAATAAATTTAAGAGTTATATTTCAATTGCAGCAGCTAAATCTTCGTCAATGCTATATTTTGCATTTTTAACGTTAATAAGATAATTTTTATGAAGAATAGAAACTACAGAAATACTTTGTCCTTCATAACATCCTAGTGTAAATAAAAACGCTTTCATTTCTTCATCGCCACGTGTGTTGATTGATTTAATTGTATAATCAGTATTTAAGTTTGCTTTTGTAAGATTATTTGGCATTTCAATTCCTATTTTCTTTAATAAGGTTAGAGATGTCTAACCCCCGACACTATAGTGATTATCATTTCTTTTGTCAATAGAATTTTTATTTGATTGAATTATTTTATAGGATAATCAATAAGTTTTACATAGAAAACTTATTTAGAAAAATAGCCTAAAAAAAAGTAAGCCCTTACTACTATAGTAAGAGCTTACTTTCTAAAAAAAACAGCAACTTATAGGAAACAAATCCACGCAATATGAATTTAGCAATCCCATGACTACAAGATACAATAAAAAACTTCTTTTGACAATATGCTAATTGGCACATTTTACATTTTTTTAAAATTTATATTTAATTTTTATTTCACCTGAATGAAATTTTTTCTCATTTCCATATTCGCCATTATAATGAAGATCAACGCTTGAATTTTCATCAGTCCATGTAATACCTGTTTGTACAAGCACACTACTTTCGTCATTTGTATCCAATACTGAATCATTTCTCATTAGATTTAGAGGTCTTACAACTTCACTTCCACTAATATTTCTTCTAAAGCCTACTCCTATACTTGGCTGGATTGCTGAATTATCGTCAAGCGAAAAATCTCCTAACAAATTTATCATTAGACTTGCATACATTGCATCATAATTAGTTTTTCCCACACTTGAAGCATAACCCGGAATCTCTTTAAAAAAGTAATCTGCCTGTGAATTTGATGCACGAAGATAAGAAACGCCTATTTCCGGCACTATTGCGGTATTAGAATCTATTTTGCTGATATATCCTGCTGATACGCCAGAGTAAACTGAAAAAGTTTTTTTCTCATTTTCAGCAATTCCGCCCTCAATTTCATTCATTTGATTGTCAATTCCACTTAGCGAAATCTGACTTTTTAAATAGATATTATTATCAAAAACAAGACTGGTTTCAGAGCCTAATGAATAAAGAAGTCTATCTGATTTTAACCTATTTTCAGTTTTAACTTTTGATTCATTAAAATCTAAGTAAAATCCTTGTTGCGATGCTTTATCAAAATAGTAAGTGACATCAAAAAAATATGCATCTGCAGGATTATATCTCTCACTTTCCCTACTCTCGTTCGCAAAAGCAGATTCTGCCATCAAGCACGGTAGTATAAATAAAAAAATCTTTAGTATTTTATATAGATAAAGCATAATCCCCTCCTTTTGAAAGGATTAATACAGAAGTCAAATTTTCTTAGTTATACAATAGCAAAAATATACTTTTGAGTCAATAATTATTATCCAATAACATATTTAAAATCATGTTATTTCATTTTATGATTTCTTGAGGGGAAAAACCACGCTTTTTTGAAAAAAGAGAACTTTTCTCACATCAAGGCTTCCCACTCTCAAACGTAGAACGAGTTCTCTCCCCCTTTCCTTCCAAACAGCCTTTTAATACACCGCATTTATTTATGTGCTTATTCAAAACTTGTGCATGCGGTGGGATTTAATTATAACATAAAATTTTACTCAAGAAAAATAAAATAGAATTAGACTAAAGCGATTTACATATAATAAAAAAGGTGTATCTTATCGAAATGATATCGAAAGTACACCTTTATTTTTTTAGAAAAGATTTTATAGTTTTTATAAAGCTTTTTCAATCTCGGACTTAAGTTCTTCGCCGGTGATTAATCCGGGATAACTTAGGCTGACTTTTAGGTTTTTATCATAAACAATGTTATGAGGTATTGCTGATATGCGATATGCAAAAGCTATATCGTTATTTGCATGATATACAGGATAATTAATCTTGTATTCATCAACAAATGCTTCAAGTGGAGCTGTATCTTCATCAACTGATAATCCAATTATAAGAACATCTTCTTCACTTAGTTCATTGCGAACTTTTATGATGTCGGGAATTTCTTCTTTACATGGCGGGCACCAAGTTGCAAAGAAGTTTAGAACTATAACTTTTCCTTTATTTTCATTTAATATGCTAAGTAAATCGCTTGCTTTAATAGATGGTATTTCCTTAGCAAAAGCATTTGATGCTATCCCTACAAAGAGCATAAGTGAAAGTAAAAGTTTGATAAGAGTTTTCATAGCTATCCTTTATAGTCGAGCTCGATTTTCTCTACACGTCTGATATGTCTTCCACCTTCAAATTGGGTAGAGAAAAATTCATCGACGATTGATAACGCAATACCTTCACCTGTTACTCTTGTGCCAAGGCAAAGAATATTTGCATCATTGTGTTCACGAGTAGCACGGGCTTGGAATTCACTGGTGCAAAGTGATGCACGAATGTTAGGATGACGGTTTGCCGCTATCGACATTCCAATTCCGGTTCCACAAATCAAAATTCCATAAGTATTAGGGTCTTCAGAAACTTTTTTAGCAACTTTATGTGCAGAGTCCGGATAATCGAATGAATCTTTACTGTATGGGCCGAAATCTTCAACGATATGCCCTTTTTTTTGTAAGTGAAGAAGTATCATTTCTTTATATTCTAAGCCTGCATGATCTGATGCTATAACAACTTGCATATAATCCTCTTTATTTATATGTTTTTAGTTCTGTCAGAGATTTGAAAATCTCGAAAACTTTGATGTTTAATAGTGAGTGTAGCAATTTTATGCTGAATTTCTTGCCTATCTACTGCGGTAACTAATTCTTTATTTAATTGTTTAATTTTAAGGTTAAACAAAAAATCTTTTATAAGCCATCTCCACTCACCAATAAGCACCTTAACGCCAAATATAGTGTTTTTACAAACTGCTGTAAAACTTAAATCTTCAGAAAAAAACGCCATGTATGACCCTATATTTTCTATTTAAAAGGTTTTAAAATCAAGTCACGAATCCATATGATGATACCACGTATCCATCCAAATATTTGTCACATAAGAACTCCTTTGCTCAAAAAACTATAATACACAGATTATCATTTGTAAATAGTCTATGTATATATTCTATTGAATAATTAAAAGATATATAATGATAATAAATTCCTTTCACATTGTTCAAAAAACAAGAGAATTAATTTCTAAAGACCCAGTAATAAGACTTGATTTTTTTAACAACCTTAGATAATATGAGTCAGTTTAGAATATCCTCACAGGAGACAGTATGCCAGAAGCAAATATGCGAGTACTCTTTAGTGCTCAAGAAATACAGCAAAAGATTTTACAAATAACTAAAGAACTAAACCTTTGTTATTCAATGGAAGAATGCACAAACGAAAGTCAAGAATGCCAAAAGCCGGTTGCTTTATGCGTTCTTAAAGGTGCCCTCTTCTTCTTTGCTGACATCATGAGAGAAGTTGACGTTGATTTTGAAATCGACTTCATTAAACTTTCATCTTATGGAAATTCCACAACTTCAAGCGGTAATGTAGTGCTCACAACCGATACCAAGATTAATCTTGAAGGGCGTGACGTTCTTATTATTGAAGATATTGTTGATTCCGGTCACAGCATGGCCTTTTTACGTGAAGAATTCAAAAAACGCGGAGCTAAATCTATTCGTATAGCATCCATGGTCGACAAACACGAACGCCGTGAAGTTGAAGTTAAAGTTGATTTTATAGGCTTTACTCTTTCACAAGGCTTTATTGTTGGCTACGGAATGGACTATGCGGAAAAATATCGCTCACTACCTGCAATTTATGAAATAATTACTTAGGGGGATCTATGCAAGTTACCTGCTCTCACTGTAGTACTACCTATAATTTACCTTCTGAAAGAGCTAAACCAGGTTCAAAACTTCGCTGTTCAGTATGTAAAAATGTATTTAAGTTAGGAGAAGACGAACCTGAAGAAAATAAAGAAACTATAGAATTTGAAGGTTTTGGTGCATCAAAAAGCTCTGAGTCAAAAACTGAAACTTCTGACAAACCTAAAAAATCGAAAAAAGGTCTTTTAATTTTCTTTATACTAGTTCTACTCATCAGTGGTGGTTCTTTTGCGCTTTGGAAATATACCGATGTCCTAGCTCCTGTTGAAAAAATTATTACCGACTACCTCTATCCAGATCAAAATATTCCGGCACAGGAAATTATGCAGATTGATAGAGTGCATCTTATAGAAATAAAAAATGTACGTCAGTATAATATCACAAACGAGAAAGTTGGTAAAATTTCAGTAATTGAAGCACAGGTAATAAACAATTTCGACGCTCCACGCGAACTCATTAAAGTAGAAGCAACTCTCTATGATAAAGCAGGAGCTGCAATTGTAAGCAAATCTCAGCTTGCAGGAACATCAGTTTCATTGTTCCAATTGCAAGTATTAGGCGAGGCAGAGTTAGACCAAGCTCTTTCTAATTCTGTAGATATCTTAGCAAATAATTCTAATGTACAGCCAAACGGTATGGTACCTTTTATGATTCTTTTCTACAACCCACCCGCAGAAGCAACCGAATTTGGCGTAAAAGTAATTGATGCAAAACCGGTTGACGAAGTAGAAGTAATTGTAGAATAATATTGAACAATAATTTTGAAATTTGATTGGAGCAATATAAATGCAAACACCTGAAAAAAATATAGGTTTTGACTTAGTAAGAGTAACAGAAACCGCAGCACTTTCATCCGCAAGATGGTTAGGGCGAGGCGAAAAAGAAGCCGGCGACGGTGCTGCTGTTGACTCAATGAGACTCTCCTTCAATTCACTTGATATAGCAGGAACAATCATCATCGGCGAAGGCGAAAAAGATGACGCTCCAATGCTTTTTAATGGTGAAAAAGTTGGTAATGGCTATGGTCCGGCACTTGATATCGCTGTTGATCCGGTAGAAGGAACAAGCTTACTCGCTTACGGTCGCCCAAATGCAATTTCTGTTATTGGTGCTTGCCCAGCAGGTAAAATGTATTCTCCAGGCCCTAGCTACTATATGCAGAAGTTAGTTGTAGGACATGAAGCGAAAAACGTTGTTGACCTTGACGCTCCTGTAAAAGATAACCTTATTAAAGTTGCAAAAGCTGTTGGTAAAGAAATCAATGACTTAGTTGTTTTTGTTCTCGATAAACCACGCCATCAAAAACTTATCTCTGAAATCAGAGCATCAGGCGCACGTATCCTCCTCCATACTGACGGTGACGTTGCCGGCTCGCTTATGGTTTGTGACCCAACTACTGACGTTGATGTTATGATGGGAACAGGCGGTTCACCCGAAGGCGTAATTTCAGCTTGTGCTGTAAAAGGTATGGGTGGACAAATACTTGCAAGGCTCGACCCACAATCTTATGTTGAAAAAGAAGCAATCGAAAGTGCCGGAATTGATATGAGAGAAATTCTTTCTGTCGATACCTTTATTAAAGGTGATGACGCTTTCTTTGCTGCAACCGGTATTTCAGGCGGAGATTTACTTCGTGGTGTAAACTACTCAAAAAAAGGTGCAATAACTCATTCATTGGTTATCCGCGCTAAAACAGGAACTTTCAGATATATCGAATCTCATCACCAATGGGATAGACTCTTGAAAATTTCTTCACTCAACTATAACTAGGCTATGTTTCTAAATTAATTCTTTTGCGTTTTTGACATTTAACATAAGGTCAAAAGATAATTTTTTATTCAGCTTATGTATATTTTAATACACCGCACTTCATAAAAAATTACTTTTTGTTGAAAATTTCAAAAAGTCTCTTAATTTAGAAAAATACTCTAATAGCTACATTTTAAAATAATTTTGAGGATTACATGGTTATGACAAGACAAACTGCAATACTCTTCCCAGGTCAAGGCTCTCAAACAATTAAAATGGGAAAAGATTTAGCTGAAAAAAATTCAGATGCAATGGATCTCTGGAAAAAAGCTGAAAAATACTCATCACTTCCACTGCGTGAAATTTACTGGGACAGCAATGACGAAACTCTTATGGCAAATACAGCCAACCTTCAACCAGCTCTAACAGTAACTAATCTTGCACTTTGGCTTGAAAATATGGATAAAATCACTCCTTTAGCTTTTGCCGGTCATAGCTTAGGAGAATTTACAGCCCTAGCTGCTTCAAAGACAATTTCAATTGATGACACCTTGAAACTTGTTTCAATTCGCGGTCAACTCATGAATTCAGCAGACCCAAATAAAGAGGGCACAATGTATGTTGTTCTTCGCCTAACAGCTGAAGAAATTGAACCTGTTGCAGAACAAATTTCAAAAGAAATGAATAGAATAGTTCGCATTGCAAACTATAACACTCCAAAACAATTTGCTATTAGTGGTCATCGTGATGCAGTTGAAGAACTTGCTGAAAGATTAAAGCCACAAAAATCAAAAGCAATTCCACTAGCAGTAAGCGGTGCTTTCCATACTCCGCTTATGGCTGAAATAAATAAAGAATTTTCACAAGAACTTGCTAAAATAAACTGGAATAATCCTATTGCTCCTATCTATGCTAACGTTACTGCTGAAGCTGTAACTGAAGGTGGAAGAATGCTAGAACTTATGAAAAAACAAGTTGTTTCTTCTGTTTATTGGTCAAAAATCATGACTAATATGTATTCAAATGGAATAAAATCATTCACCGAAGTTGGTCCTAAAGGCGTGCTAATCCGTATGGTACCACATATCATCAATCCTGAAGATATTGAAACAGGTCATTACGAATAATAGCAAAATACTTAGAAAACAAAAGGGAAAGCCATTCAAAAGTGAGCTTTCCCTTTTTTATTTGTGCTTTCACTTATATTTTAGAAAATATTTTCCCTAATGACTCGCTAATAACAAGATCTGCTTTTGAATCGTAGGCTGTCTCAGACTTATTGATAAGAACAAGTTTCTTACCTCTATAATGATTAATAAGTCCTGCCGCGGGATATACAATCAGCGAAGTTCCGCCAACAATAAGCATATCCGCTTTTTCTATTGCCTGTACAGAAGCTTGAACTATGTTATCATCAAGCATTTCTTCATAAAGCACTACATCAGGGCGAATCATTCCACTGCAAGAACAATAAGGTATACCATCTTGTTTTTTTATATCATCTAAGGTGTAGGATTTTTTACACTTCATGCAATAATTTCTTAGAATAGAGCCATGTAATTCCAATACATTTTCACTACCACCTGATTGATGCAAACCATCAATATTCTGAGTAACAACTGCTTTTAACTTGCCTTCTTTTTCAAGCTTCGCAAGAGCATAATGTGTGGTATTTGGCTTTGCACTATGGATAAGTTTATCACGATAAAAACGATAAAACTCTTCCGGATTTTTCTTGAAAAAACTATAAGAAATAATAGTTTCGGGTGGATATTTATATTTTTGATTATATAAGCCATCAACACTTCTAAAGTCAGGAATACCGCTTTCTGTTGAAACGCCGGCACCACCAAAGAAAACAATATTATTTGACTCTTTTACCCAGTCAAAAAAAGTATTATATGTACTCATAATATCTTCCTTTTTAAAATAATACAAATAAAATAATTCGCTTGTCAATTCTGCAAATTTACGAATTTAGAAATACACCCTAAAAGGAAAGAATTTTATTGTGGCTTTGCTTCAAATCTACAAATTTTTGCACCAGTTGCCCAGCAATCAATCTCAGTTGTTGAGTAGTGTTTCTTCGTATAAATTGAAAGAACAGCACTTATAAAACCTTCATCATAAAGGCATACAGTTTTATTCAGATCTTCAAGCCCCGCACAATCTAGGTCAGCGGCAACAGTTAAGATAATTCTTCCTGTTTTTTCATCGTAGCTTTCGATAGAAATAATACCAATTTGTAGCTCAACAAACTTTTCTGTAAGCTGTTGAACATATTGTTCAAATGATAAACTAACATCTAAAAATTTATTTGTAAAAGCAGTTCCTGCAATTCTTCCTGCAAGCCTTAATGCCTCTTCCATTTCGCCTTCACCATATAGTTGAATGAGGGATTCACGTATAGAAAGTTCAAATAGTCTATAAACATCAACAGGAACCATTAAACCAAGCTCTTCACGACCAAGTTTAATATTGCCTATTGCATCATAACTTATTACTTCTTTCATTATGTGATGTTTAGAAACAAACTCACTTGGCATGTGTATAAAATCTCGTGCCGGCATTGGCTTTGCGTAGAAGTAACCTTGAACCTGCTCACAGCCGATTTCACGTAGGAAATCAACGTGTTCTTGTTCTTCAACACCTTCAGCAACTGTATGAATATTCAAGCCTTTTGCCATGCTTATAATGCTTTTAAGAACTGTTTTTGCACGTGTTTTATAGCGATTATTTGTAAAGAAAGATCTATCAATCTTAATAACATCAACAGGAAGATTTTTAAGAAGCCCTAGTGATGAATAACCAGTTCCAAAGTCATCCATAGAAAGAGTAAAGCCTGAATCGTGAAGTTTATTGAGCAAATCTTCAAGAAGTTCTTCATTATCGAGCATAGTTGATTCGGTCAACTCTATCTCAAGGAATTTTTTTGGAACATTATATGAATTTGCAATTTTATTAATTTCTTCAACAAAGTTAGGATTATTCAAATGCATTCTTGAAAAGTTAATTGAAACAGTTACAGGTTCTTTTCCATCTTCAATCCAACCTTGAATAAGTTCACAAGCTTTTTTAAACATATAGAAGTCAAGCTTTGTAATAAAGCCATTCTTTTCAAATAAAGGAATAAATTCAGATGGATAAACTATATCAGTTTTCTGTCCTTCGTTCCAACGAACAAGAGCTTCTGCACCAACAATGCTTGCGGTTTCAAGTGAGTATTTTGGCTGTAAATAAATGCTAAATTCATTATTTTCAAGAGCCGCTTCCATTTTATTTTCTATGTCTCTTTGACGAAGAGCATTTTTTTTGATTTCATCATCATAATCGTAGACAGGCGAAATAGCAGAATTTATTTTTGCTAAAGAGTGTGCACTATTAACTTTTTCATAAATTTCTTTGATATCGTTATCTTCTTTATTCAAAAAGTAACGCCCTATTGAAAACTGTAGTTTATACCCTGCTCGTTTAAAAATCTCTTCACGGAATGGTTGATAATAAATTTCAGTCATATCATACTTAGAAAAATCAGAATCAATTGCCATTAAAACAATGAAATTATCTGCAGAAATTCTTGATATAATATCAGTTTTAGGATTTAATGTACTTGTAAATATTTCTCCTACTGTACGTATAATTCTATCCCCCTCAGCAAAACCTTTTGTTTCGTTTATGAGATTGAATTTATTTACATCAAACTTCAAAAGAACATATTTTATTTCTGAACCTGCATCAATGAGTGCTTGTGCATCAATTTTAAATTTGTTGAAATTTGGAAGACCTGTTAGTTGGTCAATATATGCAAGCTCCCAAATTTTCTTCTTATTTTTCATCTGAGTATAAAGTAGATAAGCTAAAAATAAACTGAAAAGTAATATAAAAATAATAACAGCTAAGAAGAAATGAACTTGATATCTTTCCAAAAAGCGTTCAAATTCTGTCTTATTTGAATTTTGTAGAGTATGAGCTAGGAAAAGAGATTCATTATCTTGTTCATTGAAGTTTTGTATTGCTTTATTTAGTATTCCTAGCAAGCTATATTCGTTATTATTTGCCAACGCAAGCGTAAAATTATCGCTAACCATTGCAACAACTGCTATTCCTAAATCGCTATACGCTTTATCTTGCAAGTAATATGATGCTGAGTAGAGATTATCCACAGTAAAGTCAGCTGCGTCATTTTTTACTGCATTGAAAGCATCGTCAACGGTTTCATAGTATTTTATAATATTATTAGGAAAATTCGCCTTAACGTATTTTACAGATGTTGAACAATCTGAACTAATTGCAAATACATCATTAGGCAAAATCGTATGTTCACGCCCTATAATTGTTAGTGGTACTTTCAAAAAAGAATCTGTAAGAATTATGCTGTCATTCGTATAATTTTTAGTATGCTCGGGAAGACCCAATATAATATCGGCTTTTTTCTTATCAAGCAATTCATATGCTTCTTCGTAAGTTTCTGCAGGTACAAGTGTGTATTTTATATCAGTTTGTTTTGATATATTTTCCCAAATCTTTACATTTATTCCATCAGTAGAGTTTGTTTTTTCGTTAAAAAATGCAAAAGGAGCAGAATCTTCAATATAAACTACTTTTAAGCGATTTAAACTATCTATATATCTCTCTTCACTGCTAGTAAATTTTGTAGATAAAGACTCATTAAGAAAGAAAGTTTTATAAAGATTTTCCTGTAAATCTGGTTCATTTTTTTCAAGCAAAATTTGTGCCTGATCAATTTCAAACATTAATTCTTTTTTATCTTTAGTAGTTATAAAATAGTAGTCATCTTTATCTACAATCGCAATTGTTTTTTCAAAGGGTTCACTCAGAACACTTTCTTTTATAATAGCATCAACTTCATTTGCGATTAGCGCATTTTCTAATTCACTATGAGTATTATATTTTTTTGAAAAATACGATAAATTATTTTTCTTAGCAAAACCCATTAAACTATCTTCAACAGTTCCTTCCGACACAAAGCCAATAAGAATACCATTGAGAGAAAAAAGTTCGTTATAATTGAATTTTTTATTACTTCTAAGAGCATTTATAGAAAGTGCTGTAGTACCGGTAGGGTAAAGCGAAAAAAAGTAATCTTTTTCTAATTCAGGGCATTTTATTGAATTATCAATAATATCTATTTCGCCGCGATCGAGCATCTCACGAAGTTCTGAGCTCTCAGCAAATACATATTCAAATTTAAAATCAGCATATTTTTCAAGATGATTCAGGTATTCAAAGCCAAACCCCATAGGTTCTTGCTCATTTGACATCTCATAATAATTTTTAAGATTAAATACACCTATTTTTATTTTTTCAGTTTGTCCATATCCTATATCAGACAAAGAAAACAATAAAATAACTATTGTTAAAATTGAATTTAATAGAATATATTTTTTTGAAACACGAGTATATGTCATATTATTCACTAATTTTTCGTTATATATTATTATAAAGCTTCAATATTATTAAGATATGAGATAGTTATAACGTTTTAGATATTTACTGATGCAACTTCAAAATACTTGTTTATAATAAATCATATTTGGTTGTTAGTCAATAAATTTATTCTATCTTCTCATTCTAAATTTTAATTATTTTGATGTATCGTTATTTTTTCACCAGCTTGACAAAACATCTTTTTTTGCGTAACTATATACTTAATACGTAGGTATAGTTTTTAATTCTTCAATACAAGGTTAACTCTTGTTTTATTCCACTTGTATAATTCCGAATCTCTTTCCAGCCTGCTTGAGTTAATCTCACCTGCAAAAAGGAGTTTTTTATGGATTTAATAAGTATATTAACAACTAGATACACAACAAAGAAGTTTAACCCAACTAAGAAAATTTCTTCAGAGGACCAAGAAAAAATTATTGATATTCTGAAATTATCAGCCTCTTCTACTAACATTCAACCTTGGCATTTTATTATTGCAAATGATGATGTTGGCAAAAAAAGAATATCAAAAGCGACCCAAGGATTTTTTATTTTTAACGAACATAAAATTATTCAGGCCTCACACGTAGTTGTTTTTGCATGTAAAAATGATATTTCTGAAGAATACCTCAGCCATATTACAAATAAAGAAGATTCTGATGGCAGATATTCAAATGATCAACAAAAAGTTGAAACTCACAACGGAAGAAAGTATTTTGTAGACCTCCATAAAAATGAATTTAATGACTTACCAAACTGGATTCAAAATCAAGTTTATCTCAATTTAGGTTCATTTTTAGTGAGCGTTGCCGCCCTAGGAATAGATGCAGTTCCAATGGAAGGATTTAATGCAAAAATCCTTGATAAAGAATTAGGGCTTACCGAAAAAGGTTACTCTTCACTTGTTATTGTTGCGCTTGGCTACCATGCTGATGACGACTTCAACGCCTCTCTTCCAAAATCTAGACTCGACACCAATGAAACTATTGAAATTATTTAATATTTATGTTCAAGAATGAGGCATAATATGCCCTCCTGTTGACTCCTTACTTTATTGTATGCTGCATAAAGTAAGGAGTTTTTCACACAAAAAAGCTTCCTTTAAAGCATATTAAAGAAAGCTTTGTTTTACATACAATTTATTATTTTATTGAATATCAGAATATCTTGTTGCTTCATTTACTTGGGTGAGTTGCCTAATTTTTCCAAGTGTTTGATATAGATGCGCAGTATCAATAACTTCAATTGTCATATCAATATTAGAAGTACCATCAATATTAGATACAACGCTAAGAGTATCAATATTGATATTTTGATTCATAAGTACTGTAGCAATCGCAGCAAGCGTACCTTTTTCATTTTTACAGTGCGCATGAATACGAGCCGGGAATGGTTTTGGTGAACTTTCATCATTACTCCAAGCAACACTTATAAGTCTATCAGCATCAAGTTCTTGAATATGCGGACAAGTGCTTGTATGAACAACTACGCCGCGCCCTCTACTTATGAAACCAATAACAGAATCACCCGGTAGCGGTGAACAGCATTGTGCATAGCGAACAAGGAAATCGCTCTGCCCTTGTATAACAATACCTTTTTTTGCACTCGTTTCTTCAGTCGCTTCTTTATGAAATTTCTTTTCTTTATGCTCTATATCTTTAGGATCAATTTCTTTAGTAATTTTTCCTGTAAGCTCTAAATATTTATTGAGAACCTTACGTGGAGTTACACGAGTATAACCAACGGATATAATTAAATCATCAATTGATCCAACTGAAAATTCATCGATAAGCAGTGCAAATGAACCATCTTTAATTGCTTTATTGAGATTTACACCTAGCTTCCTACCCTCTTTTTCAAGAATTTCTTTACCAAGAGCAAGAGATGCCGCACGTTCTTTTGTATTCAAATAATGCTGAATACGTGAACGAGCTTTTGATGTTTTAACAAACTTAAGCCAGTCTCTACTAGGATTTCTATTTTTATCTGTAATAATATCAATAGTATCACCACTTTTTAGAACAGTAGAAAGAGGTGTGAGCTTACCATTTATTTTAGCACCAACACAATGATGTCCTATATCACTATGAATAAGATAAGCAAAGTCTATTGAAGTTGAACCTTCCGGTAATTCAATAACTTTTCCTTTTGGCGTAAATACAAAAACTTCATCTTTGAATAAATCAAGCTTGAGCGAGTGCATAAATTCTTTTGAATCTGCCTCGTCTTTTTGCCTATCAAGCAAATCTCTAAGCCATTGAAACTGCGGAACTTCTTGAATACTACGATTACGTTCTTTATAAAGCCAGTGCGATGCAACACCATGTTCGGCGAGTGCGTGCATTTCTTCAGTTCTAATTTGCACCTCAAGTCTTTCACCCTCGGGACCGATAACTGTTGAGTGCAAGGATTGATATCCGTTTGCTTTTGGAACTGAAATATAATCTTTAAATCTTCCCGGAATCGGTTTCCAGAGTGCGTGCACAAAACCAAGAACAGCATAACAATCACGAACATCATTTACAATCACACGGAAAGCAATAATATCATGCATTTCATCGAGCGTAGTTTTTTGCTCGGTCATTTTTTTGTAGATACTGTATTTGTGCTTTATACGACCAAAAACTCTACCAGAAATTTCATTTTCTTTAAGTATTGCATTGAGATGATTTATAACTTTTGTGATGAGTTGACGCTCTTCCATCTGATTTTCTTCAAGCCAATCAGATATCATTTCCCAAGCGTCAGGATAGAGATATTTAAAACTCAAGTCTTCAAGTTCGAGTTTAAATCTATGCAGACCAAGTCTATTCGCAAGCGGCGCATAGATATCCATAGTTTCTTGAGATATTGCTATTTGTTTATGCGGCTTTTTGAAGTCAAGTGTACGCATATTATGCATACGGTCGGCAAGTTTTACAATAGGTACACGTACATCATGACTCATAGCAAGAATCATTTTACGAATATTTTCAGCTTGTTGCTCTTCTTTAGTATCAAAAGACATAACAGAAATTTTTGTTACACCGTCAACTATATCGGCAACTTCTTCGCCAAATTCAGCATCAAGTTCTTCGATATAAGCTTCTGTATCTTCAACCGTATCGTGTAAGAGACCTGCAGAAACTGCGCATTCATCAAAGCCAAGTTCTGCAAGAATAAGCGCAACAGAAGCCGGATGCATAAGATAAGGATCGCCGGAATGTCGTAACTGCCCTGCATGAGCTGCCTCAGCGTACCTATATGCTCTTTCAACTAAGTCGATGTTTGCATTTGGATTTTTACTGCTAAGTGCTTGAGTTATTTCATCAGGCATTGGTAAAGATGGATGAATTCTTTTACTTAGCAATTCATTACTAACAACATCTGTTTCGCTCAAACCATGACTCTGAATATGTGGTGTTTCTACTTCGTGAAGATTTGACATAATTTCTACTTATAAAGTTGTAGGTTTTTAGGTACATACCATTTATCAATATTGTAAGTGATACCGGAAATTGATGGCTTCACATTATGAAAACGCTTTTGTACCATTGGTAAAGAGTAAGGCACGTAAAGGAATAGATAAGGCTGGTCTTCATGTAAAATTGTTTGAAATTTATCGTAAAACACTTTTCTTTCTTCTTGATTAAGAGTCGACCGTGCTTCAACTAAAAGATTATCTACTTCCGGATTAAGATATTTTACAAAGTTCAATCCGCCCTCATGCGCTTTTGAAGAATGCCATACATCATAAACATCTGGGTCTTGAAGAATATTCCAACCAAGAATAAGAGCATCGAATTCGCCAGTATCAACAAATTCTTTAATAAAGGCTGACCATTCTACAGTTCTTATTTTCATTTCAATTCCAAGCATTTTATAGTATGCCTGCATAACTGTAGCTGTTTTAATTCTCAAGTCATTTCCTTGGTTTGTAAGAACTGTAAAAGTAAAAGGTTTTCCATCTTTTTCTAACATACCTTTACTGTTCGGCAACCAGCCGGCTTCAGCCAATAATGACTTTGCTTTTTCAATATCATATTCATATGGAGCTAATTCTTTATTATATACCCAAGTTCCCGGCTTATAAGGACCAACAGTAGGTTCGCCAAGACCTAATAAAACGCTTTTAATAATCGCAGTTCTATCAATACCATACGATAAAGCTTGACGCACTTTTTTATCTTTAAATAGTTCGCTCTCTAGATTAAAACCCATGTAAGTATAACCAAAAGAAAGATATTTAAATTTATTCCAATTATCTTCCCAATAGCTTGTATTTGTTTGCTTTAAATATTGTTGAGGCGTTGGAGAAAGAAAATCAATTGCCTTATTTCTTGCTTCTAGAAAAATTGTAGAAGTATCCGGAATAATACGATATACAATACTATTTAAAGGTGGTTTTCCTTCAAAGTAAGTAGGGTTAGACTCAAGAATAAGTCTACTTCCTGCTTGCCAGTCCGTAAGTTTAAAAGGACCTGCTCCTATTGGATTTCTTGCAAAGTCAGTTCTTGTAATATCTTGATTTTCCAAAATATGCTTTGGTAGAATATCCTGCATCCATGAAGTGAGAGTACGTGCATAGACTTGATCGTAGAATACTTCAAAAGTATATTTTCCTGTCTGCTTATATTCTTTAATACTTTGAAAGTCCGCCGCATAAGCAGTAGGAGTGCTAGGATCGACTATTAGATTATAGGTAAATGTAACATCATCGGCAGTGAGTGGAGTTCCATCTTGCCAAAGAATATCGTCTCTCAATTCAAATTTAAGATGTTTGCCACCATCAAGCACCTCAAAACTTTTTGCCGCAAAAGGTACAATTTCTAAATTTTCGTTATATTTCAAAGGAGAAATAAATAGAAAAGCTGAAATTTCATGAGATGCGGAATCCGTTGAAAGTATGCCAATAAGATTTGATGGCTCACCTATTGACGCCATAACAAGGCTATCGCCTCTATTTTCTTCAGCATAGATATCTACATCTTGTGCAAATGAGTTTGTATATATTAATGAAGTCAATATAAATGATGTAACAATTTTTTTAATCATATATCCACCTAAATATTCTTTATTATCAAC